>JAQIBQ010000590.1 GCA_027859005.1 Prolixibacteraceae bacterium
AAGCCGAACCTGGAAAAACCCGATTCAAATCACGACCATCGGGAAATTCTCGTTGCTGGTTCAGAAATCCAAAAACATTTAATACTGGAATGCATATTGTTGTCCCACTGCTGGGTTTATTCAGTCCAGAGGTGATAATTTTCCGAACAATTTCAACTCCATTGACTTCATTGCCATGAATGCCACCAATTAATAGCAAACAGGGGCCATCAATTTTGGCTCGTTCAATAATAACAGGCACTTCAATAATCGTATGTGTGTGTAAGCGAACAATTGCCATGTTAAGCTGTACGCTTGTTCCCGGTTCAATATCTTTACCAAGTATTCGCATTGTTAATCTACATTGCGTTCAACGTATCTAATAATAGCTTTAGCTATATTTTTACCAGTAGCTTTTTCAATTCCTTCTAGACCTGGTGATGAGTTAACTTCCATTATTTTTGGTCCACTATCCGATTGTAGCATATCAACACCTGCAATTCCTAGGCCTAAAACTCTTGCTGATTTTAAGGCTGCGTTTTCTTCCTCGTCACTTAATTCAATAATTGTAGCTGAACCTCCTCGGTGAAGATTAGAACGAAATTCGCCCTTTTTACCCTGCCGTTTCATGGCACCTACCACAACACCATCTATAACAAATGCCCTTATATCTGCGCCTTTGGCTTCTTTAATAAACTCTTGTACAATTACTCTGGCTTGTAAACCGTGGAATGCTTCCAGTACAGAGGTTGCTGCACTTGTTGTTTCAGCCAGTACAACTCCAACACCTTGAGTTCCTTCAAGTAATTTAATAACGCATGGTGCCCCTCCAACTTGATCTATTACTCCTTCAACATCTTTTGAATAATTGGTGAATGCTGTTTTAGGCAAACCTAAGCCGGCTCTGGATAGAATTTGCAGACTTCGCAATTTATCACGAGAACGTATTAGTGCTTGAGATTCATTTGCAGTAAATATTTTCATCATTTCAAACTGACGAACAACAGATGAACCATAGAATGTAACAGATGCACCAATTCTAGGAATTACAGCATCAACATTTTCGATACATTCTCCATTGTAAAAAATCTGAGGCTTTTTCTTTTCTATAATGATATCACATTTGGTATGATCGAGTATAATCATTTCATGACCTCTTTCAACTCCCGCTTGATAAAGTCTTGAAGTTGAGTATAACTTAGGATTTCTTGACAGTATTACAATTTTCATTTTTCTAATATATTTAAGGGTCGAAATATAATTGTTTTATTGGTTTAAACACCATTGTTTGAAAGGTCATATTTTGAAGGATCAACAATGAACTTTCCACTTAATAATTTACGTCCAATTAATACCGGATATTTCATTTCACCTCTTTCACTTAGAGATAGTTGGATTGGATATTCATTGTTGAAAAGTTGAATGATTGTTTTTATAATAAATCTTTTTTCTGAATGACCTGTTGAGCTTTTTATATTCTTCAATGTATAATTTGAAGTTGTAAAATGTTTGTTGTTGTATAAATCATGCGAAGGATCTAATAACTGAAATTGGATATGTTTAATTCCATTTATTTCTAATTCTTCTATGTCTTGGCAATGAATTGAAGATGTATATGCACCGGTATCAATTTTTATTGCAATGTTTTGTATGCCTAGTTCAGGAAAGTCTGCAAAATCTTTTCTGCCTATTATTTTCTTTTCTTTCATTTAGAATAATTAATCAAATATTGAATTCAAAAATATGAAGTCATTTACCTTATAGTCCTATTTTAAATATCGGATACTATCAATAGTAACAGGTTGAATTATGAGTTGTTCTTGATCTGGGAAATATTGTATTTGGCGAACAAGATCCATTCCTTTACTTACTTGCCCAAATGCTGCAAATCCCTGTTTGTCTGGATTCCTATTGCCTCCGTAATCAAGTTCTGGCTGATTGTTGATGCATATAAAAAATTCAGATGTTACAGTGCCCGTATCGGCTCTTGCCATACTTATGGTGCCATTAAGATGTTGGATGCCTGTTTGTAATGTGTTTTCATGTGCTATAGCTGGTAGCTCTTCATCGGTTTCATTAAAACCTAGGCCACCCTGTATAACTCCAATTTTAATTGTATTGTTCGGCTGATTGTCGGGTTTTACTGTTCTATAGAATTTTGCTCCATCGTATAGCTTGTGTTCAATGTATGATGTGAAATTTGAAACTGTTAATGGAGCTTTCTCTGGGTAGAGTTCCAATTCAATTGTCCCTTCTGAAGTGAATATTATAATATCAATAGTTTTTGAAGTTTGAGTACAAGAGCTAAGTATAATTAGCAGGATGCAGCAAATTTGTTTCATTCAGTAAGTTTTTTAATAAAATGGATTACAGTTAACATGAAACTATTTGGTTTCATATCTTTAAGTAATCTTCTAACCCTTTTATGTAATGAAATTAAAAATAATCTTTTTCATCTTATTTGCGCTTCAAATTGAAACAATATTTTCACAAAATTTGGAATCGCATTATTCTTTTGCAGTTGCAGGTCATGCATACGGATCACACTCAGGAAGCAATATTGGTTTGCATCAACCTTTAATAAATCGATTAACAACAAAACGGGATTCTTTAATTGATTTTATTGTGTTTACTGGTGATATTGTAAATCAAAGTACAAATGCAAGTTGGAATCAGGTTGAATCAGATCTTGAATTAATTGGTCTTCCTTCTTATTTTGTGATGGGAAATCATGATCAAAATACAATTGGATATTCAGTATTCACTGAAAAACATGGAGGCACTTACTATTCCTTTAAAAGAGAAAATGAATTGTTTGTTGTTTTAAATAGTACACAGGAGCAACGTTCAATTTCACGGGAACAGATAATTTTTCTAGAAAATGAATTAGTAAAATCGGACTCAAGTATTCATTCAATTTTTATTTTCTTTCATGAAATTTTATGGAACAGTCATGAGAAATACAAAGATGTTTTATCTAACAGCCGATCGAGGTTCAATAATATTCTCAATTACTCAAATTATTGGACCGACATCCATTCTTTGCTAATCGAAAACGGGAAAGATATTTATATAATTGCAGGTGATGTTGCGGGAAATGAAGATGCTATTCCTGCTTTTTATGACCAATGGGATAATGTTCATTTGATTGCATCGGGAATGGGGGAGGTTGAAGAAGAAAACTATTTAAAAGTAAATATTAATTCTGATTCTGTTTCGTTTGAACTTATTCCTTTGCGAGATGAGATTGTATTAAAAGAACTATCGTATTATAGTTTGCCGGCTCAGCCTGATTCGATTTATGGACTAGAATTAATTGAACCCAATACAAGTAAGAGTTATGAAATTGATGCGATTACAAATGCCTCAAGTTATGAATGGGCATTAACTGATTACATGAACGGAAGTTCAAACTCAATTCTTATTGTAGTTGACTTCAATGAAGAATTCCTTAGTGGTGAAATTGCAGTCCGTTCAGTTCACCATGGGTTTGGCAAAAGTAAATGGAGAATTAGGAATGTTGCAGTTGAAGAAGGAAATTTGAATTCTCAATATTTAAACAATTTAGATTGTAAAATAACTTGGCAACAACTTGATGGCCAAATTGAAATCAAATTTAACATGCAATTATCAAAACCGACTAGAGTTCAATTCATAGATATGAACGGGCATTTGATTGAGGTTGATCAAAATCAAATCATCACAGACAATAATAATACAATTCGTTTAAACACTTCGAAATATAAAGCTGGCGTTTATACTTTATTGATAGAGAATAATCAATGCTTATTGCAATCAAAAATTTTGCTGAATTAATAATATTGGTAATCATTTTTAGAAAAGTTAAAACAGTTAGTGCATTCTTTACGTCATCGTTTCAAGAGGCTGTAATTTTAACGATCGATGGTGTTGGAGAGAGGGCAACTCCTTCGATTTATAAAGGCAGTGTAAATAAAATTGAAATATTAAAAGAGTTGCATTTTCCGCATTCATTGGGCTTATTGTATTTTATATTTACCTATTTTTTAGGTTTCAAAGTTAACTCAGGTGAGTTTAAGTTAATGGGATTGGCAACTTATAGAGATCCCGATAAAGAAAATGTTAAACGTTATATTGAATCGATTAAATTGGTTTTGTTGATGCAAAATGTAGAACAACGTGAAGGTTTTGTGAAGGTGAAGTGTCAAATTTTGTTATTCTACAAAGCGCTAATTATTCTAATTGTTTCATTAAATCTTTAACATCTTTACTGTAATATCCATTCTTGTCAATAATCCGATTAAAAGTTGTGAAGGCTTTGTTCTGATCATTTGATTTTAATAGGCATAGGGCCATGTACCACTCTGCTTGTTCAATAAATAAATTGTCTTTTTCGTCTATTACATTTTGGTACGCAATTATTGCTTTCTTGTATTCAAACAACTGTTGGTAACTTAAGCCTGCATAAAAATTACACATAGGATGCTCAGGGTTAGCTTTGAGTACCTTGTTAAATTGTTCTAAAGCACCAAGGTACTTGTGTTTGTTGTATAAATCAGTTCCTATTACTTCCGGTAGTAGCGACGAAGCCGATCGATATAAACCTGTTGCTTCATAGGGCTTATAAACCTTAGAGTAGATTTCGTTAGCAGTTGATTTTTGCTGTGAAAGCGATATTGCTCCTACAGAAATTACAGCTGCAATTGATGCCGCAGCTCCAAGCATACGTGAAGGTGATTTCTTGAAAGTGTTAGGGATGAATTGGCGTATTTTTGTCTCTTTTTCATTTTCGTTAGCAATTTCATAAATCGATGAACGAAGATTCATTATGTCATTTTCTAACAATGCTTCATTTATTTCGGTATTAAGATTAGTTTCAGTTCTTAGGCGAAGGTCGTCTGATAACTTTTCTTCATATTCATTATGTTCTTTTTCGTCTAAATAATCCAATAGATATTCATCCATTCGTTTAATTTCTGAATAGCTAATCATCTGTTCTTCTTCTATAATTGATCCAATTGAGGAGCGAAGAGATGTAATATCGTTTTCTTGAATTGCATTGTTTATTTCATGGTGTAACTCTACTAGAGAAGCAATTTTTTGATTTTGCTTAATCAGTGAGTCTAAATCCTCCATTGTTGTTGAACTCAAATCTGCATCGATAAACTGATCAATCTCAAAATCAGTAATATTTGCATTGCCACTATTAATAATCTCATTGAGATTACTACGTAATTCTATTATGTCATTTTCTTTTAAAGAAATACTTATTTCTTTCCATAAGTTGGTATTCGTAATTTTTTCTACATTAAGATAATTCAACTCTTCATTCTCAGATTTCATCTCATGGATACGTTCTGTTTGGCTTTTGGTATGGTTGTCGAGATGAATAAATTGGAGTGAATTTTCTATGCTATCTATCTCTTTGATAGAGGTATTGGAAAGCTTCGAAGTATCCAAGTTTTGAGATAAATCGAATAGGTTTTCGACCTTCTTCTCAGCTTTTTCATTTGGCTTGAAAATGCTTTGGATGTTTGATCGTAGTTCCATTACATTTTCTTATGTAATAGCTTCTGAGAGATCAGTTTGAAACTGAACTTCAGCTGCTAATTCGGGCGAAATGTCTAATTCTGATTGGAATTCAAAAAGTTTTTTATCTTTTAATTTTCCCAGAATATACTTATCAATGAGATTATAAAAATTAGTAGTCATTTTCAATTATGTTTTTGTATTCAGTGTCTTGTTTTATGCTTCGTACCAGATACTCCTTACACTGGTGTTTTCTTTTCTTTGCATAACTCTCGCTTGTTAGTCCCATTATTTCTGCAATTTGTTTTAATGGAATTTTATCAAAAAAGAGTTGTAATATTTTTTGGCAATCCTTTCCCAGTTTTTGAAAATGGTCTTGAAATAGTTTATATCTTTCATTTTTACGAGCTACATCTTCAAGG
>JAQIBQ010000601.1 GCA_027859005.1 Prolixibacteraceae bacterium
CAATATTTTCACAGAAATCGGGATATTTAATTTGAATTAATCGAACTATTGCCGGACAAAATGAAGAGATTACAGGCTTATCTGAAGTGTTTCCTTTTACTTCTTTTGCAATTAAATTCTTCATTACAGCAATGGGTTGTTCAACCTCAAATGCATGCGTAAATCCAATATTTAAAAGCGATGCATAGATCTTATCCTCAGTTACTCGATCAGGGAATTGGCCTAAGAAGACTGAAGGAAAGAGTACAACTTTATATTTGAAATCTTTAATTTCAGCTAAATCATCGTGATCAATACCAATTGCTTTTTGCGGACAAGCTCGAACACATTCACCACAATCAACACAACGCTCCTCGCGTATAACAACTTTGCTTTCAATTATTCGAATAGCTTCTGTTGGACACACTTTCACGCAATGCGAACAAAGAATACATTTTTCATTGTCAACTATGAGGGCATGATGAAAGGTGTCAATTGATATCATTAAATTAGCTTTTTAATCATCGTTAATGTTGTTCCAATACCAACATTGGATTCAATCGTTAATAGGTCGACATTCTTCTTTATGTTTGGCAAGCCCATTCCTGCTCCAAATCCCATTGCACGAACTTTTTGAGAAGCGGTAGAATAACCAACAGTCATCGCTTGATCAATATCTTTAATTCCTTTCCCTTGATCGGTTAATATCATTTTTACTTCTTCAGGAGAGATGGAAACGTCGATTTCTCCTTTATTGGCGTGAGCTACAATATTCACTTCGGCTTCATACAAAGCTACCACAACATTTTTAATCAACTTTGTGGATACATTCAGTTGCTTTAATGTCTTTTTTACTTGACTTGAAGCAAATCCTGCATTCGTAAAATTTCCCCCTTCTATAGTATACTTTAAATTAATCATATTTAATATACTGGCTGCAATCCACTTGCATACAACTCTCCTACTGCCCTATACATTGAAAAGGATGTTTCAATTAAAGTTATTCCCAATTCCATTGCGAGTCCTTTCATTTCAATTGTTGCTTTTTTATTACGAACTAATGCGATACAATGAATATCTGCCATTTCAGAAGTTCGAATTGTTTGCAAATTTGACATTCCAGTAATAAGCAACATTTTATCGGTATCTACAGTTAACACGTCGCTCATTAAGTCTGAACAAAAACCTTTTTCAACACTGAAATTACTTGCATTTCCTGCAACTACCTTTGCATTTAAAATATCAATAACCTGATTTAATTCCATCTACTTATTTAGAAACATTTGTCATAAAATTGCTCCAATTATTCCAATATATTTTACTAACTGAAATGAACAGAGTAAAGTATCTCGATACTAACATATAAGGGCAATAATTCATCACCTCAGTATAAGAATACAAAGATGCAAAAACTGTTGTTTCAAATTGAACTTTAATTACCAAAATTTATGCTAAAAATAAAATTTAAAAACATTATTGATAATGAGCCATTGATTGAGTATTTTACAACTTTCTAAAACACGTTCAACTATGGCAATTCAAATTTTCGAAGATCCAAATCAAGAGACTCCTGAGCTCTATGCTAAAGTGATAGATTCATTACCCATACCAATGTATTGCAAAAAGCTCGACGGGACTGTAAAAGTCTGTAATAAAGCCTTTACCCGTATTATTGGAAAGGCGGAAAAAGAAATTATCGGAAAAAAATTGATAGAAATCCTACCTCCTGAACAAGTTGATGTACTCTATTTTAGAGATGCTGATATATTAAATAATGGCAACGATCAATTTTACGAGTCAAAATTGAAATATGCCGATGGTGATGTACGCGATGTAATTATCAACAAAGCTGCTATGAGACTAGATAATAAAAATATAACTCGCATTGTGAGCTCAATAATTGACATAACTGAAAGGAAAAAAGCTCAAGATAAGCTTGCTCAAGCTGAAGAAGAAAAGTTGATTGCGGCTACAATGCTCCAAAAAATCAGGGCTGGAATTGTGATTGTAAACGAAAATTTGAAAATAATAGATAGCAACTTAGGCTTTGCTAGAATGATAGGAGAAGAAAACGAAGAACTATTTGAGACAATCCCTGGATTACGTGGAGCAGACCTCGAAATGCTTGTTCCGCAAGTAATTTTGGATATGTTTAAATCAATTTTAGAGTCAGGTGAAAGTCGTTTGGAACGTGATATTAAATTTCAAAAAAAATTATTTTCTGTTAATGTAATGACGATTCATCGGAATAAAATTGCTGGTGCACTTATACGAGATCTTTCTGCTCCTATGCTCGAGCGTGCTGAAATAATATCGAGAGCAAGGCAAGTTAACCGCAAAAACATGAAAACAGTCCAAAAAATTGCTTTTCTATTAGGTGAAAATGCAGCTCAAACCGAAGAGTTGCTAAACTCAATTATTGAATCGCAGAAATACAACGTTGACGACAATAACTAGACTATGATTCAACAAATTTTTCATACTGAAATTGACGTACAGCAACTTCGACCGAAAGGACAAGAAGTTAGTGGAGATGTTTTTATATCGCAACAATTCTCAGAAGAAGACCGAACAATTTTAGTATTATCCGATGGTATTGGACATGGCGTAAAAGCAAGTGTTTTAGCTACGCTTACTGCAACTATGGCTATGAACTATTCAAGTTTCCATACCAAGCCAGAAATTGCAGCTCAGATTATTATGGATGTATTGCCCGCTGCAGGTGAAAAACCAAATTATGCGACCTTTACAGTTATCGAAATTGAGAAAGATGGATTGGTTAAAATTATTAACTACGATAATCCGCCTGTAATTATACTTCGGGGTCAGCAACTTTTCAAACCCGCAAAAGTATACGAATTGAAAGTTGGAGGTGCTGAAAATAGTGGTAAACTTTTACGCTGTCTGGAGTTCTATGCAATGAAAGAAGATCGCATTATTTTCCTGACGGATGGAGTTACTCAATCGGGAATCGACACACTTAAATTCAAAATGGGCTGGGGACACGATAAAACGCTTTCATTTATAAAGGAACATGTTGAAAATCAACCATTCATTTCAGCAACAAAACTTGCTCGTAAAATTGTAAACAAAGCTCTAACCAACGACAATTACAGCCTTAAAGACGATACCAGTTGCGGTGTAATTTATTTTAGAGAACCACGGGAAACAATGCTTATAACCGGACCTCCATTTTATAAAGTAAAGGACAGTGGGTTTATTGACCGAATACGAGATTTTAAAGGAGAAAAAATTATTTGTGGAGGTACAACTGCTGAAATTATTTCACGAGAATTAGGTCTACCATTAACTTCCGAACAACACCACGCAGATCCTACCCTTCCTCCTACCTCAAAACTTGAAGGTTTCTCTCTTGTAACCGAAGGAATTCTTACCATTGGGAAAGTCGAAGAAATATTAGAAAACTATAACAGTGAAACGCGCTTACATGGTTCACCTGCCGATGAAATTGTAAAGAATCTTATGAAACACGATATTATTTATTTAATTGTAGGGACAAGAATAAACTGGGCACACCAAGATCCTGATCAACCTGTTGAAATTGAAATCAGAAAAACTGTTGTAAAACGGATTATAAAACTTTTACAGGAAAAGTTTTTCAAAAAAGTTGATGTGGAATACATCTAATAAGGAACAAGTTCGCGACTATAAAAATATCTCTTGGGGTAAATTCCAGAATTTGTATACTTTGAAAACGCACCTACATTGATGTAGGGACAAAAAGTTTTTTTTATAAGAAAAAACTTTAGCCAAAGACAATTACCAACAACTGGCAATTAGTGTATCAGCAAAATAATTAAACCTTTGTTCCATCCGGACTTCCGAGATAATGAACATTTAAAGAAGATAGGATGAAACTTGGAATTTTAAGAGAATCAGTAATGATAAACGATCCACGTGTTGCAATAACACCTGCGATTGCCAAAAAAATAATCAACAAATACCCAACTACAGAACTAAAAATTCAACCTTCATCGCTTAGAGCTTTTTCAGAAGAAGAATATTTTGCTGAAGGCATTACTGTTAGCGAAAACCTTAGTGATTGTGATTATATATTTGGTATTAAAGAAATAGACCCAAGCCTTTTGATTGCAACTAAACCTTATTTGTTTTTTGCACATGTGGCCAAACAGCAAAGTGCCCAGAAAAATTACTTTAAAAAATTAGTCGAAAAAAAAATATCCCTAATCGATTACGAATACTTAACGAACTCAAAAGGGAAACGCTTGTGTTCATTTGGATACTGGGCTGGTGTTATAGGCGCTTACAACACATTCCGAGCCATTGGTATCCGCTATAATTTATACACACTCCCTCTATCAAATACCTTATCACATCTCGATGAGCTTATGCAGTTGCTCCGAAATATCCCCTTGCCTAAACTCACTTTTCTTATTTCTGGTGATGGATTGTCAGCTAGAGGAGTTAAAGACATCTTGATACAACTTGGAATAAAAGAAATTTTACCTGATCAATTAACCGTAAAACACAAGGATGCCGTATTTTGTCAACTCACAAGTGGCGAATACATTACACACAAGAAAGGACAAGCCTTTACTAAAGAAGATTATTACAAACATCCAGCGAATTATAGTTCTTCTTTTTTGAGCTTAGCAGAAAAAGCAGATGTATATTTTGCCTGCCATTATTGGTCGAAACAGTTCCCAAAATATCTACAACATGCCGATTATCTATCTGAAAAATTTAGCCTTAAGATTATTGCTGACATTAGTTGCGATGTAAAAGGACCTATTGCCAGCACTTTACGAGAATCGACACCCGAAAAACATTTATATGATTACAACCCTATTTCAAAAAAGGAAGAACC
>JAQIBQ010000539.1 GCA_027859005.1 Prolixibacteraceae bacterium
AAAGCTATAAAGTAATTCTAATCCGAACAAGACTATAAGTATTGTTAAGGTATATCATAACATTTATAGAAGTTCATCCACCCGAATTATAAAGTGATCCAAAATACCTCAATCAATTCTTGCTTCACATGTAATTGCAATTTTATAGACCCATTACAATCCGCACACAGAATTTATCCTTCTAAAATTTTATTTACTGCATTTTTTAGCGGACAATTCTCACCGGGAATTTTACCTTGCCGATAGGTTTCGAGTAGTTGATCAGATTGCTGGGCAATTGCTCTCCGAACTGCCCGACGTTCTCCTTTTATCCGTGCAATTTTCAAATGATCGTAAGCCGAAGTTTTGTGTCGCATCCACGCTATAACAGCTTTGGCAGCCCGTCCTTCAATAGGAATCATTTGAGTACGCGCTACTGTTCCACTTCCAATCGGAATGGCATGTAGGGTCACAGCTTTAGCAATTTCCTTTCCCATTTCACAATAAATTTCATGAAAGCCCAGAAAGTCTACTACAGCCTCATAAAATTCACTGGAATATTCGTCCTGCTTCTTCTCCCTCCGTTTTAATTCAGACACCTTTTTTTTCTGATAGGTATCCGTTTTCCGAAGAGCTTCAACTTCATGCCTTGCTTGCAGAATGACATTTTTTGGAGCCCAAATGCCTTTGGAGATCATTCGTCTTCCCTTTTTAAATTGTACCCGCCAGTACTCTCCTTTTGCTGTGATTTTTCGTGTAATTCCGGCATCACCTGCAGCCAAAAATGCCCAGTTGTCGGGTGGAGTGATAAGCACTCCCTTTTCATCCATTACCTTATTCCCTTCTCCGGGTTGTACTATGCGTATTTTACTATCCACGATTCCCTTTACTAAATTAAAAACCTTAGCCCCAACTTTGTTCTCATTGCTATTATTTTCATTTTCTCTTTCAACCTTGTGCTTTTCACTTCTTCCTTTTCACTCCCCTCACGGCTTCTTCATTCCAGGGATCTTCGGGCCAGGCATGTTTGAGGTAACGCCGTTTCAATTCCTTTTTCACTTCGAAATAGGCATTGTTCCAAAAGCTTCGCAAATCGGAGGTAACCTGAACCGGTTTAAATCCCGGCGACAACAAGTGCATTACCAAAGCTGTTTTTCCCTCATTTATTTGGGGAGTATCGGCCAATCCAAAAACCTCCTGCAAACGTACTGCTAAAACAGGAGTTGCACCATTGGCCTGATATTCGATCTTAATGGAAGAACCACTGGGAACTTTTATTCTGGCTGGAGCCAATCGATCCAACGCTTTTTGCTGAGCACTGTTCAAATGATAATGCAATATCTGCACCAAATCTAACTTTTTTAGTTCTTCTGGTTTACGAATGTTATTTAGATATGGAGCCAACCATTCTTTATTGGTCATTAAAAGGCTGTGTGTTGATACATCAGGCCAACCCTCGCCTGGACGCCATTTCCGTATACTCATCACCCGGTTTTGCCATTGGATAACCTCGTCGTTAAAAGAAAGTAATCGTTCCCCTTTTTTTTGAATCGCTTCACAAATGGCACTTACCAAATTTTCTTCATCGGGTTCTGGCAGTGGTTTCGATTGTAATACAATGTTCCCAATTCGCAACTCAGCCACTGCAATTAGGCCCCCTTTACGGGTATCCCAGGTGATCACTTCCACTTTTTTAACCAGAGGGGCTAAATCTGTGGGATCCAATGGTGACGCCAAAAATATTTTCCCCATTCCCTCACGTGCATTAAGATGGGCCACGGCCAACCAGGCTTCACTGGCTAAATCATCTCGATGACCTGCCATAGCAATGCTACCGTTTGAAAGCTGAAATTGTGCATTGTTTCCTACACGGGCGTGTGCAATTCTTTCGGGATAGGCTTGCACCAGCAACAAACCCGTTTGGTATGGATCAACCGTTGAATTGCTTTCGTTAACCTCCATCAACTTTCGGTACGAATCGGCTACGCGCTCAATTCGTTTCATTTTTTTTCCCATTCGCCCTTCTTTTCGCTGAATTCGTAGGGCTTCAATGCGCAGATTTATGTCAATTCCTGCTTCCCGCGTCAAAGGGTCACGCTCTTCTAATACTGCAGCCAAATCGGTAGCCAACGAAAGCTCCTGAGTTCCATTAGCCAATAACAACATGTGTGCTATTCTGGGGTGACAAGGCAAGCGGTGTAAAGCTTTTCCATGTGGCGTTATTCTACCATTTTCAAGTGCTTCCAACTGATGAAGTAGTTCGGAGGCTTGCGCCAGCGCTCCTGTGGGAGGTGGTGTTAGCCAAGTGAGTTGATTCGGATCCATGATACCCCATTGAGCCAAATCCAGCACCAAATCGGCCAAATCGCATTCCAGTATCTCTGGCACCCGATGATCGGCCAGTTGTTCGTTCGTGGCTTTGCTCCACATACGATAACAGGAACCTGGTCCTAATCGACCCGCACGCCCAGCCCTTTGATCGGCTGAATCTTTTGAAATCTGAATTGTTTCGAGTCGTGATAATCCCGAACGGGGATCAAAACGCGAAGACCGACCAAAACCACAATCCACTACTACCTGAACCCCCTCGATGGTCAAACTGGTTTCAGCAATGGAAGTAGCCAGGATAATCTTTCGTCTTCCTTGTTGATCAGGCATTATAGCAGCTCGTTGTTTTGATTGAGGCAACTGACCGTATAATGGGTGAATCAAACAAGCGGTTTTTTCGTTCCGCAATAAGGTTTCGCATTTGCGAATCTCACCTTCACCTGGCAAAAACACAAGTACATCGCCTTGCTTTTCACGGACAGCTTTCAACACAACCTGAGCCGTTAACTCAGGAAGCATCCTTACATCATTAGCACCAGTATATTCAATATCCACCGGATACTGGCGACCACTGCATTGCACCACTCTAGCCTGCAATAATTCCGAAAGTTCGGGTAAGTTTAAGGTAGCCGACATTACCAAGATTCGCAGATCGGGACGCAATACCTGCTGCGCTTCACGACATAAAGCCAGCGCTACATCGGCATGAATACTCCGCTCGTGAAATTCGTCAAAAACAACCAATGCAACCCCCTCCAAAGCATTATCGGAATGGAGCATACGGGTAAGAATTCCCTCTGTAACCACTTCAATGCGGGTATTGGGACCAACTCTATTTTCAAATCGGATTCTATATCCAACAGTCTCCCCTACATTTTCCCCTAACAAAGATGCCATGCGCTCGGCAATAGAACGGGCCGCCAAACGACGGGGTTCCAAGAGTATAATTTTTTGTTCCTTCATCCATGGCTCATCCAATAAAACCAAGGGAACAAGCGTACTTTTACCTGCACCTGGTGGGGCACTCACTAAAAGTGTATTTGTGTCTTCCAGTTGCTCCTTTAATTCTGGAACAATAGCAACAACAGGAAGGTCGATGTCTTTTAATTCAAATGTCAAGGTTGTATTTTTTCAATGCGGCACAAAAGTAATTCAAAATAGGCAATTCATTCCATCCATTATAAGCCAATTCTGCAATTGAAATATCAGATGAATGTTATGTTTTAACAAATGAATTTTCATTGGCCCAAAGCCAGCGAAAATCAAATTGTAAGTTCAACACAATGAATAGCTAATTTTTTCCCTTCAACAATATCGTTACAACTTGAAAATGGAGAAATACTTGGTGATAATGCAAAAATAAAGCCATTAACAGATAGTAAAGTAGACTCCAAATTCAACACCTCTTTTTATAAAAAATCAGTGAAAATTGATCAATACAAGCAACAAACTTTAAATTTTAAAATGATTTTGTTTTCATTATTTAAATTTATAACAACGATGGAGTCTATTGGCTTTTTACAAATAAAAAAGGTGAATTCATAAACTCGCTATTCACTGACTCTATTCTTCAGCCCTTTTCGGCAAGCACTAAAACGCTAAAATACAAATGAGGACTATTATTGATACAATATGCCTCCAATTCTTTTAAAATATTATAACATATTGACAAAAAATTAAATGATCGTTTTTTTATTCAATACAGTGTTAAAAAATTTTATAAAATGAGCAGAGACAGGATAATAATTATTTTAATGTGTTTTTCATTATCGATAAATTACAGTTTTGGGCAAAAAACGCCTCAGTTGGCGATTGAACAAATGGGTAGAGGAATAAATATTGGGAATACAATGGATCCCAATACCGAAGGTGGATGGAACAATGGTCCTGTTCAGGAGCATTATTTTGATGACTACAAAAGTGCTGGATTTACCAACATCAGGATACCAATTACCTGGCAGGGGCACACTGCAACAACTGCTCCTTATGCCATTAATGCTGCATGGATGGACAGGGTTGAACAGGTAGTTGACTGGGGATTACAGCGGGGTTTAATCATTACCATCAATGCTCACCACGATGGTTTTATTAAAGATAACTACAGCGTTCAAAGCAATCAGGATCGTTTTGATAGCATCTGGAGCCAAATTGCTACCCGGTTTAAAGATAAATCCGACAGCCTGCTTTTCGAAATTATTAACGAACCAAAAGGTTTAACACAATCCGAAATTAACGAGCTTAATGAACGCGTACTCTCTATTATTCGTGAAACAAATCCAACTCGTATTGTAATATATTCAGGGAATGAATGGTCGAGTGTCGATCGAATGATAGCTGCTGCAATTCCACTTAACGATCCTAATCTAATTGCTTATTTTCATTCCTACGATCCCTGGCCTTTTGGGCTCGAAGGGACAGGATCATATTCTACTAGTTCACATGTAGCTGGCACAAAGAATATTTTCGACAAAGCAACCAATTGGTCTACCAAAAATAATATCCCTGTTGTAATTGGTGAATTTGGTGCTATCAACCGATGTGATTATAATTCACGCATGTATTGTTATGCAACGGTTGTTGAACAAGCATTAAATCATAACATTGCTTTCGATGCATGGGATGATGGCGGTGATTTTCAGATTTATAAACGAAGCCAGCGAAAATGGAATGAAATAAAGGATGTATTAATATACACCTACAAAGAATCACCTACAAAATTAAACCTTTCCCAGCCTGCCAATGATAGTATTGTTTTGAATTGGACAAATCGCAGCACTGAAAATGACAGTATCGTAATTGAAAGAAAAACAAGTATCAATGCCGAATTTGCTAAAATCGCAAGCGTTGGACCCACAATGGATATTTTTACCGATACTGATGTAAGCATCGGAAACATATATTATTACCGTTTGAGGACAAATATCAAGGATTCAATTTACCCCATGTCGTACCCAATTTCAATTAGTACACCTTACTTTAAAACAAAAAATGCTGATAATACCGTTTCGAATACTTTTGAAATTAAATTACTTAAAGCCACTGATCCAGATACTAAAGATGTACTGACATACACATTAAAATTAGCTGATGGATCTCAACTACCGAATTGGGCCAGCTTCGATAAAACAACTGTTAATTTGAAAAATAGATCAATTACTCCAGTTGAAGGTACTTATCCATTGGTATTAACTGCTACTGATCAGTATGGTCAGATGGCAAAAGATACTTTTAATATAACTGTCGATTTACAGTTATCTGTAAATAAAACAGATAGCCAATCAAGTATTAATGTTTATCCAATTCCAGCAAAAGAGCGTTTAAGCATTTCCCAGATACCTTTCGCTGAAAATATAGAATTATCACTCATCGATTTTTCAGGTAGAACTGTTTTTTCAAAAAACATCAACAATCTTGAAAGCAGTAGTAATTTAGACATCGACTTAAGCAATGTCACATCTGGTGTATATATTTTAAAATTATGTGCTGATAATTTTCTTCTGAATAAAAAAATAATTGTTACAAAATAATGAATGATAAAGTTCAATAATTAAAACACAGAATAAGTCAGTTATTAACTGAATAAAAAAAACCAAAGATGAACTCAAATAAAAGATTTATTAAAGTAAAATTTTCATTCTTTTTATTAGTATTCTCACTTCTAAGCTGTTTTTTTTCGAATTCATTGAACGCTCAAACAGTTGTAAGTACAGGGAAAGACACAACATGGTCAAAGTCTAACCCTCATCAAATTATTTCTTTTGATAATGACTGGCTTTTCTGGCTGGGCGATGACCCTGCTGCTAAAGAACCCAACTTCGACGACACCCGCTGGCGCTCTTTGAGTGTTCCTCACGACTGGAGTATCGAACAGCCTGCAAATCCACCC
>JAQIBQ010000381.1 GCA_027859005.1 Prolixibacteraceae bacterium
TTGACTTGTTCTAATACAATTTTAATAGGAAGGTTTTGCATTTTATAATTTGAAGGTTACTTTTTCGGTAATCCCTTTTCTGATATGAGCCAATTGAACCAACAAGGGAAGGCTTTTCGTGACATATCCTCTAGCGGAAATCCACGCATCATATTTCTTGATTTATCGTTTAAAATTACTAAAATGATTCGGGCGTAAGTTTAGCTTTTCACACTTCCAACTAATTAGTTTTTGACATTAGATTTTCACCTGTCACAATATTCCTTATTTTTGCTAAGTAATTGATTCAATATATTCCTTTCATAAAAAGAGAGGCACCAAAGCGTATATTATGACAACAGGCAATCCTATATTCCGTGGATGCGCATCGAACGAAAGAGCAGGTTCATGTGCGAAGTTAGATGTTCACGACTGGTTAAAAGATATTTCCAACACCAATAATCCTGATGAATTTGTTGAAATCAGGTTTAAAAATACTCGAAAAGACTATTATCGAAATGTAAACCAATTGAAATTAATAGTTGGCGAACTGGTTGCAGTAGAGGGAAACCCCGGCCACGATATCGGTATGGTTTCGTTAACTGGCGACTTGGTTGTTCGTCAAATGAAACACCATAAAGTAACTTTGGTGAATGGCGAAATGCGTAAAGTATATCGAAAAGCAAAGCCTGTTGATATTGAAAAATGGGAGTTGGCAATGAAACGTGAACATGAAACCATGATTAAATCACGTCAGCTTGCCGTTGATTTAGAATTGCGCATGAAAATTGGTGATGTAGAATACCAAGGTGATGGCACAAAAGCAATTTTCTATTATATCGCCGACGAACGTGTCGATTTTCGACAATTAATTAAAGTTCTAGCCGAAACGTTTCACATCAGAATTGAAATGAAACAAATTGGTGCCAGGCAAGAAGCAGGTAGAATTGGCGGAATTGGACCGTGTGGACGTGAGTTGTGTTGTTGTTCATGGATGACCAACTTTAGTTCGGTTACAACTGTTGCGGCACGTTATCAAGAGATTTCGTTGAACCCACAAAAATTGGCTGGTCAGTGTAGTAAACTGAAATGTTGCTTGAATTACGAAGTTGATAATTACATCGATTCGCAAAAATATTTTCCACCAAAAGAAAAATTGCAAACTCAAGAAGGTGATTACAATTTTATAAAAACCGACGTACTTAAAAAAATATATTGGTATACACACGATTCAAAAGGACCAACCGCTTTTATTAGTGTTCCTGTGCAAAGAGTGAAATCAATATTAAACATGAACAGTCGTGGGAAAAAACCTGAAGTATTAATTGAAGAGGTTGAAATTGATACCTCACTGGAAAAGAAAGAACACGAATACGGTAATGTAGTAGGGCAGGATAGCCTCACTCGTTTTGATAAGCCCAAAGAGGTAAATCGTAAAAATAAGCGTTTTAACAAACGACGCAGACCTGTGAATAAAAATCAAGGCGAAAACACTGATCAGAATAAAAAGCAGGTAAAAGCATCGGGAAATAGAAGAAACAACAACAAGCCAAATGAAAATAAAAATCGCAGACCAAGAAAAAAAGGCCCTAATAGACCCAAGCAAGAAAATAAAGATTAAGAAAGGAATACTTCTAATATTTGTTCTTTCTGCTCTTTTTGCTTGCGACTCCCAGCGTGTGTTTGAAGATTATTATACCTGTAATTCAGCTGGGTGGAATAAAGATTCTCTTGCTGTTTTTTCATTTGAAATCGAAGATTCAACATTAAGATACAACTTACTTTTAAGCAGTCGTAATCTTGAGAGTTATCCTTATAGTAATTTGTGGTTGTTTGTAGAAGTGCTAAGTCCTAATTCAATAACTATTTCCGATACCATTGAATATAAATTAGCCGAAGCGAATGGGAAATGGACAGGGAAAGGCACTGGAGGTGTTTATTTAAATCAGTTTGGCTATCGGTCGAATGTTTTTTTCCCACAAAAAGGTACATATACTGTAACTGTTCAGCATGCCATGCGCAACAACGATTTGAAAGGTTTAAAAGACATTGGCTTAAGAATTGAAAAAAGATAATAGATAGAAAGTGGCTCGAAATAAATTAGAAAAATTTGACGACCTACATGCTTACCCAAATGTGCTTGAGGTTGAATACAGTGAAATAAAGCAGGCAGATCATCCAATGAAAGGGAATTGGAATTCAGATTTTTTCAAAAATCCTAATTCAATTGTGCTCGAATTAGGTTGTGGAAAAGGAGAATATACCGTTGGTTTAGCCGAAATCGACTCACATAAAAATTATGTTGGTGTTGATATAAAAGGGTCACGCATGTGGCAAGGTGCCAGTTATGCAATTGAAAAAGGCATAAGTAATGTTGGGTTTTTACGAACTCATATTGAGTTAATCAGCCAGTTTTTTGCTCCTAGAGAGGTTAGTGAAATATGGCTTACGTTTCCCGATCCACAAATGAAAAGAGCAAAAAAGCGTTTAACATCAACCCGCTTTATTGCTGCCTATCTTAAGTTTTTAAAACCAGAGGGAATTGTACACCTTAAATGTGACAGTAATTTTCAGTACCAGTATACATTTGAAATGGCGAAAGCAAACGGTTTTGAAATATTAGAAAACGACAATGATATTTATGCCACAACAGAAGTTTCGCCAAAACTTCAAATTAAAACTTACTACGAAACCCAATGGATTGAGCGTGGTTTAAAAATAAAATACATCAGCTTTATTCCACATCAAGGTGAATTAATTGAACCTAATGTTGAAATTCCTGAAGATACTTACCGTAGCTTTGGACGAGGAGCAGTTCAAGGAGAATAAACAAAGACTCAAGTTATACAAACAAAAAAGCCCCAATATCTTTTGATATTGAGGCTTAAAGTGGATCACTTCATAAACTTGTGGGGAATTAATGTTTTTTAAATAAAAACTAAAGACAAATGTTTGAAACAATTAATCATGAATAAGATGATCTTGTTTTGGAAAGAATTTATTTAATTTCAAAT
>JAQIBQ010000400.1 GCA_027859005.1 Prolixibacteraceae bacterium
CAAATGCATTATCCGAATCACTAAGTTCATCATCTATAATATCCAGATCTTCATCTTCGTTATATTTATTTTTGTATTCTTCTTTAATCCCATTTTTCAACATTCCATCTGAATTGAAATCACTATCATCTTCAATTATCTTGATTGCCTCATTAGCAGTCATTCTTATCATGTAATATCGATCTTCAGTTTCGAAAGGCAATGCACTAACAGTGGCGCCATCTTTATTGGGACACGTTATTAAATTGTCACTGAATCCGTAAGGATATTCTAGTTTTATTTGCTCTTGTATGGCTACCGTTAATTTATCGTAGTCTTTAATTATTCTTGGCTTTGAACTGCTCATAATAGCTCTTTATAGTAAAATGTAAAAGTTTAACAACAACAATAATAAAACACTTTTCAATAATGAATATGGTGTCGATTTGACTAAAGCAAAGTACAAAACTTTTGAAATAAAATGCGTTATTATGTTCTGTTCACATTTTTTTTACCAGTTTTGATGCATTTTTAGATTCAATATAAACGATGGTTTTTTATTCTATATTGAAATTCAAATATTTACAACTTTAATTTTGTTGTTGTGTTTATAGTAAGTTGAATTATATTTTTAGATTTTTCATTTAAAAAAGTTTAAAGTTTTGCTAGAATGGATTAAGGCTAGATTAACTTTGTTCCAAATGAAAACAATAGACTTTGAAGTTCTGTTATTACTGATAATTTTGTACCGATTTTTACAGATAATTAACTAATTAGATATGTCAAAAAATAAAAAAAAGTTATTGATGATCCTTGATGGATGGGGATTAGGTAAAGGAGATACTTCCGACGTTGTTGCATCTGCACCAACACCATTCATTGACTCTTTAATAAAAGATTTTCCGATGTCACAATTACTTGCAAGTGGTGAACATGTTGGTTTACCCGATGGGCAAATGGGAAATTCAGAGGTGGGTCACCTAAACCTAGGTGCAGGAAGAGTTTTGTACCAAGACATGGTGAAAATTACTCGTGCTATCAAAGACAAGTCTCTTTGGGAGCATCCTCAGGTTTTGAAAGCATACAATTATGCAAAAGACAATAATAAAAATGTACACCTTGTTGGATTAATTGGCCCTGGAGGAGTTCATTCATTAAGTACACATATGATAGCCTTAAGTCAAATAGCAACTGACATGGGACTGGAAAATGTTTTTGTACATGGTTTAACCGATGGAAGAGATACTGACCCTCGTTCAGGTTTGGGCTTTGTTGAAGATGCTGTTAAAGCTTTAGAGTCAACTAATGCGAAATTTGCATCTCTAATTGGACGTTACTATGGCATGGATCGTGATAAAAATTACGATCGGATGAAATTAGCGTATGACTTATGGTTAGAGGGTAAGGCTGATGTGAAAACTACTGATGTTGTTGCTGCAATGAAGGACTCATATACGAATGAGGTGACTGATGAGTTTTTACGTCCTACAGTTGTTACTGATGAAACTGGTGCTCCTCTTGCTACTTTTGAAAAAGGAGACGTTGTTATTTGTTTTAATTTCCGCACCGACCGTTTGCGTCAAGCAACCATTGCGTTTACTCAGCAAGACCTGCCCGAATTTGGTATGAAAAAACAAGATTTGGAATGGTATACAATGACTGAATATAAAGCCGACTTTAAAGATGTTAATGTTATCTATCGTAAAGACAACGTACAAAAAACAATGGGAGAAGTTGTTTCTGAAAATGGATTGAAACAAATTCGAATTGCTGAAACTGAAAAGTATGCACACGTTACTTTTTTCTTCTCAGGGGGGCGTGAGAAAGAATTTCCTGGAGAAAAAAGACTTTTATGCCCATCGCCAAAGGTTGCAACTTACGATATGCAACCAGAAATGAGTGCATTCGATATTCGTGATGCAATTGTTCCTGAACTAGAGAATGAAACTGCCGATTTTGTATGCTTAAACTTTGCAAATGGCGATATGGTTGGCCATACCGGAGTGTATGAAGCAATTTACAAAGCAGTCGAAACGGTTGATGCTTGCGTGAAAGATGTTGTTACTGCAGCGCAAAAAGGCGGTTACGATGTTTTGATTATAGCCGATCACGGAAATGCCGATAATGCTGTAAATGAAGATGGCTCTCCAAACACAGCTCATTCTTTAAATCCTGTTCCTTGTATTTGGGTAACAGAAAATAAAGATGCTAAAATTGAAAATGGTGTGTTGGCCGATGTTGCTCCTACACTATTAAAAATAATGGGCATTGAGCAACCTAAAGAAATGACAGGAAAAGCATTGGTTTAGATTTTTTTTATCAAAATATTTCAAAGCCTGATAGTTGAAATACTATCAGGCTTTTTTATTTTTGTTTTTTACATTAAACAGCGATTATCATGCAATCCATCAATCCATACAACAATCAACTTATTGCTGAATATACCGAAATGACTCTGGAAGAAACTTCTGCTGCGGTCGATTTGAATTACGAAGCCTGGCAAAGTTGGAGAAATACTTCCTTTAAACACCGCGCCAAGTTGATGAAAAAAGCAGCAGGTGTACTTCGAAAAAATAAAAGCAAGCTTTCGAAACTGATTACCCTCGAAATGGGAAAGCGCATTGCTGAAGCCGAAGCCGAAGTGGAAAAATGTGCTTGGGTTTGTGAGTTTTATGCAGAAAAGGCCGAGGTAATGTTGGCCGATGAAGCAATCGAAACTGATGGTCAGAAGAGCATGGCTATTTTTCAGCCCATTGGACCTGTGTTAGCTGTAATGCCCTGGAATTATCCCTTCTGGCAGGTTTATCGTTTTGCTGCTCCTGCTTTAATGGCAGGTAATGCAGGATTGTTGAAACATGCATCGAATGTACAAGGATGTGCCTTGGCCATCGAAAAGGTATTTGTTGAGGCTGGTTTCCCAAAAGATATTTTTCGTTCGTTAATTATTGGATCATCGAAAGTTAAGGCTGTAATTGCTAACTCCAAAGTACGTGCTGTTACATTAACAGGAAGTGAATATGCAGGCAGTCAGGTGGCTTCGGCTGCTGGTAAGTATCTGAAAAAGTCGGTACTCGAATTGGGCGGATCTGACCCCTGTGTTGTTTTAGCCGATGCCGATTTAAATGAAGCAGCACGTGTAGGTGTTATTAGTCGAATGCTCACCACCGGACAAACATGTATCGCTGCCAAACGATTTATTGTTGTAGAAGAAGTTGCTGAGGTATTCATTGGGAAAATGAAACGTGAAATGGAAAAGTTAAAGGCAGGCGATCCGCTTCATCCCTCAACAACTTTGGCTCCGTTGTCGAAACGGAATTTTGTAGATGAAATTCATAAGCAAGTTATTGATTCTGTAGGTCAGGGAGCAGAATGCCTTTTAGGTGGGGAAGTTGAAGAGACGGGTTGTTTTTATCCTCCAACCATTTTAACGAAAGTAACACCTGAAATGCCTGTTTTCTATGAAGAAACATTTGGGCCTGTTGCTGCTGTAATTACAGTTAAAAATGAAGACGAAGCCATTAAAGTAGCCAATGATAGCCTTTTTGGATTAGGTGCAGCTATATGGTCAAAGGATATTGAAAAAGGCGAGAGACTTGCACGTCAAATCGAAGCTGGAGCGATTTTTATTAACGGTATCGTTAAATCAGATCCAAGACTCCCTTTTGGCGGAATCAAGAATTCAGGCTACGGAAGAGAACTCTCTGACTATGGAATCAAAGAGTTCTGTAATATTAAAAGCATATGGGTTAAATAGAATTACTTGTTTTTTGCAAGAAACTCTAAAGCTTCATCTTTTGTTTTGAATAAATTAATGTTTCTGCCAGTAAGCTTAATAAAGCTTTTGTACATAATCGAAATCAATCCATTTAAACCAGTAACGGCACTTGCTTTTACAAAGGGGGTATTGTCTTTTACTACTTTTGAAAAATGATTACGGATTTCGTTATTGAAAAACATTCCATCCATGTTTGTAAGTGTAATTGCAGAATTAAATTTCTGTTTCTGAATTAATTCAGCTCCTTCATTTTCAAGTTGAATAATTTCTTCAACTTTCCTCATGTTCGAGAAATTTAAATAAATGATGTCAACACCCTTGTAATTAATGATTTCTGGTTTTTTCATAAAACATGTATGTTATGATAGATAAATAAAAATTATACCCCACTCAAATATAAAAAAAAATATTAATCCAGAAACTTATGTTAATAATGAATTATTAGAAGTACGAAGTTTCTTGGTCACCTTCATTTTTATTATTCTTGCAGAATGATTCAGATAGATAAAGCAATTGTGAGTTTTGATGTTTTTAAAAAACAATTTTTGTGCAATATAATGGCCTGCAAAGGAGCTTGTTGTGTAGAAGGCGATTCAGGTGCTCCTCTCACAAAAGATGAAGCAGAAATAATTGAAAATAATTATCCGGTTTTTAAAAAATACTTAGATAGAAAGTATCAACTCGAAGTTGAAAAGCAAGGGCGTTATGTTGTTGATTCCGATGGAGATATAGTTACGCCTTTATTTAATAATCGCGAATGTGTGTATACTTTTAAAGACGAAAATAACATAACAAAATGTGCCATTGAGAAGGCATATTTAAATGGAGAAATTGATTTTCATAAACCTGTTTCTTGTCATTTGTTTCCTATTCGCATAACCGAATACAAGGAATTTGATGCGGTGAATTATCAGAAGCTGTATATATGCAAACCCGGGCGAGAATGTGGCGTTAAAAATGAACTTCCCTTGTATGTGTTCTTAAAGGAACCACTAATTAGAAAATATGGAGAAAGTTGGTACGAAGAATTGGAAATTGCTGCAGCCGAATTAAATAAAAATTACTTCAAAGACTAAATAATACAATTACGATCAATATTATTTTCATTAACCATAATGATTGATTAGAATTTGTTTCTAAATATAGACACAGTCATTTGTTTGTGTATGTGCGCTTTGTTGCTCGTTTCTTTTTTTTTTTTGAATATTATGTATACTTTTAAGCTTCCTTACTGTTTTTTATTTAAAACCAAAAATCAACATAATGAAAAAGATTCTCCCTGTAGTTATTTTGTTGTTTATTTCAAGTGTATGTTTCTCTCAGTTAACAACTAGTGACGGTTTGTTGTACTATTATGACATTTTAAATTGGACTCAAGTTCCGGGAACAGGTTCTATCGATATTTCAGATGCTCCCAATAGTATTGTTTTTACTAGTGGGGATTCAGGGGATGCAGACTCTACTTATATCGAAATTAAGGCTCCAGCACCTGGCGTTGTAACTTTTGAATGGGCATATACTACTTCAGATGGTGCACAATATGATTTCCCTTTCTATATAATTGATGGAGTTATCACTCCTTTTAATTCTTATGATACAGGGGGGGCCAGTTCTCAATCTGGCACCGAAACATTTACGGTTGAAGCAGCACAAATGTTTGGTTTTGGAGCATATACAAGTGATGGTCTTTTTGGGTCATGTACGATCAACACATTTTCGTTTTTATTACCTTCTGTCCCCATTGGCATAACAACAATCTTAAGCGTTTTTGGATTATCGGGTATCGCAATATTGTTAAGAAGAAGGAAAAAAAGAATTTAATATCAAAAAGCTATATATTTAAAATCCTGATTTATTATAAATCAGGATTTTTTGTTTAGTGGAATTGACTTTGGTATAATCTACTTTTACATAAAATACTGAAACTAAAGTAGCTATTTATTGTTTATCTTTAACGTTCAAACGTTTTTGGCCTAAATAAGATGAGGTTAAATATGGAATAGATGAAGAAAGTTAATTTGTTGATTATAGTGCTGTTCGTAACAATTGCATCCATTGCACAGAATCCAACCTACTATCTTAATCCAAATAAAAAACTATCTCAGAACGCAATTAATAAATTGACAACTGAAAACGGTTTGTCAACAAATTCTTTGCTCCATATCTATCAAGCCAGGAATGGATCACTTCATATA
>JAQIBQ010000413.1 GCA_027859005.1 Prolixibacteraceae bacterium
AAGAATACACAATAAATATGTACTAACAATGCGAATGGCTAGTAAAAAGAACGAGAAGTAGCCTAAGCAACTCCTCGTTTTATTATTTGATATGTTATTGTTTATCTAAATCTTCGGTATACAATAGTTGATGCTATAGCTACAAATACAAATAAAAAGTATTTCCAATTGATAGGAATTGATGGTGGCGTTTGTATTATTTGTGATGCATTAATTAATCCAGGTGAAGCAACAGGATCTATCCATTCGAAGTGACGATATCGATCTCCCAAACCTGATAATTGAATTGAATTACCCACAGGATAATTATCTTCCTGAATACCAATATCTATAGATGTAACACCAATGGCGGGCCCATCTGTAGCATCAAAACTACCTTCGTAACTAATGAAAGATAAAACTCTTCCTTCGTATACAACAGCAATACCACCCATTTCGTCAACTAATTTTTCCGCGGGATAGATATAATGATATAATAGAAATGAAGTATCAGGCTCACCTACAATAAAATTATTTAAGGTTGTTGTATTGTACTCAGCACCTGTAGCACCATCGTATAGTACGATGGCAAGTTCTGACAAATCCCATCGATTAGGTTCTTCCAAAACGATCTCGATCATTTCATTTACATCTACGCCAACATTATCGTAATGAATTTCATTAACCCAAACATTTGGGTTTGAAACGGCAGGTGGTGGTGGTGGTGCCGGTTCTTCTACCTTAAGCACAATATTATCCAGATAAATTTTTTCGGCAACACTACCTTGAAATGCAATTTGTTGATAGTCTTTAGCAGCAGAAGATAAATCATATTCAACAGTTGTCCATGTATCGGCTACAATATCCTTGTATCCTTCATAGTTTGCCGATGAACCATTATCCATTTGCAATTTTAAGGTTCCATCAGTATTTTCAATGTATACATCAACAGAAAGTGCTATATAAATATCGTGTAAAACTGGCGTATTGTACCAATGAGTGAATCCATTCCATGCACCTCCTGTTTGATCGAAAAGTGCTACTAAGGAAGAAGTATTTCCAACTGGATCAGGATTAGCAACATTACTAATAGGAGCTCCCCATGAATTCCAACTTTGCATGGTACCGTCGTCGAAATCAGCTAAAACTTTGTCTTCAACAACACCAGCAATAAACATCACATTATCGAGGTACAAAACTCCAGCATTTCCACTTTGAAAAGCCACTTGCTTAAAATCTTTAACAGCCGCTGTTGACAAATCTAATTCCACAGTTGTCCATACCCCCTGATTAACTGTCGTATAGCTTTCGATATTACTCCCGCCTGAAATCGAATTCGACAAAGCCATTTTAAAATTTGTGGTAGGGCTACTTGTTCCTACAAAATAAACATCAACAACAAGTTTAATTGTATTGTCATTCAAGGCAGAGGAATTATCCCAACGAGTTATACCTCCTTGCCAATCAGAAGGCACTATCATTCGAGCAGCATAATTTGATGAATTACCTGTACCAGGAGTACCTTGTACCGAAATAGCATTAGCAGCATCCCATTCAGTCCAAGGAGCAATATCATTGTTTTCGAAATTACCAAGATCGACATCTTGTGCATTTACGAATAGTATGCTTAAAAGGATAAGCATTGGAAGTAAAAGGATTTTTTTCATAATAATGATGATTAAAATTAAGATCAGTTATATTATTAGTTTAAGCAATTCAAGATAAGGGTTCATTTATTTATGTGAAGTTGGTATTATTAATTCAAAAATAGGTGTAATAATTAAGCATTTAGGGTGCAAATGTTTCGAATTGAGGTATAAACATATCAGTTTGTTATGTTATCCAAACACTATTTTAAAAAATCCATCTAGCCAATCTAAATATATTTACCTGAGTACGATTAATAATACAACCACAGCTTCAGCTCTTTTTAGTGAGAAACTTTCACAAATAATTGATGCACTATCGGGATAATGCGCGATAATTTGAGGGAATTTATGGAAAAAAAGCAACGCCTTATATGGAAATATTATCCATAGAGATCAGGTTATAAGGCTATACTTATTTTCCTATAAAAGCTATTTACGATTCAATTGTAAAATAAAAAACCACCCTTTCGAACGAAAGAGTGGTTATATATATATTTAATTGAAGAATATTAATCGAGCAGTTCCGACAATTTTGCTTGCAATGCTGGTCCACGTAAATTCTTTTCAATAATTTTCCCTTCCTTGTCTAAAAGAACGGTGTGGGGAATTCCAGTAACACCATATAGTGCGGCAACAGCTCCTGGCTGTTCACCTTCCATATCCCACACATTAGGCCAATTCATGTTTTTAGCTTTTAGCGTATTCACCCATGCTTTTCTATCGCGGTCGAGAGAAACGCCAATAATTTCAAAACCTTTGTCTTTATAGGTATTGTACTGTGCAATTACATTGGGTAATTCTAACATACACGGTTGACACCATGATGCCCAAAAATCGACCAATACATACTTTCCTTTAAATGAAGAGAGAGAAATTGGATTTCCATCGGCATCGTTTAAAGTAAAATCAGGAGCCATAGCACCATTGCTCGAAGCTCTTAAAGCATCGGCACGTTCAGCAATAACACCAACAAATTCTGAAGCTTTGATATCATCGAAAACAATCAACATTGAATCCAATTCTTCGATCTCTGCTTGTTGAAAGAAATTCATTAAATAGATATAAGCTGCTACTGGAGATTCGCTGTATTCACCAATAAAGTTCTTCGCATAAAGTTTGGTGTTTTCAACCATTGTTTCGTATTCAAATTTAATAGCCTCCAATTCATCTTCATCACCTTTCGATTGTGCGATTGAAAAGTTTTGTTTCAATTCGTTCTCGGCTTTATTTGATTTGAACATCTCTTGCATGTAAATTTCAAATATATCGTTGCTTTTTGAACCCAATACTACATTTGCCTCAAAACTATCAGGATAAACAGTCAAATCGATAGTATTTGCCTCAACAAAAAACTGAGTAATATATCTTTTATCGCCTTTAATACTCAACAAGTTCAATTCAGGAGTTTCGACATCACCAGTGAATGTAAATTTCCCATCCACTAATTCGGCAGTATCAAGTGCGACAGGATTTCCTTTATCGAAACCAAATAATACGATTGCACCTTCGGTAGCAGGTACAACTTCACCATTAATTTTGAAACTTGTTTTTTTGCCACATGCCCAAAGCATTAATGCTGTTACTGCTATTAGTAAAAATTTCTTCATTGTATTTTGTTTAATTTTTGGTTATTCGTTCGTCTTAAAATAAACAGATAATAGCTCTTTTGCTGCAACAAAAGAACTAATTTTTTCATTCAATACATCGCTTTCGATTTTCTTTAACACTGCTTTAACTCCTTCGTTATGGTAAAAAGAGTTCTTCAGTGCTTCGTTTATGGTTTCATACATCCAATATTTAGACTGCTGTATTCTTCGTTCACTAAAGTAGTTATTTTGGTTAACGTGTGAAATATAATTGCTTATCATATCCCAAACTTCGGTAATTCCCATTCTTTCAGTAGAAGAACATGTTAATACTTTAGGCTCCCATTTCGAAGGTGAAAGCGGAAATAAATGCAATGCATTGCGGAATTGTGCTTGAGCCAATCCTGCTCTTTCAATGTTATTCCCATCTGCCTTATTAATAACAATTCCATCTGACATTTCCATAATTCCTCGCTTAATTCCTTGCAATTCGTCGCCAGCTCCGGCAATTTGAATTAATAAGAAAAAATCGACCATAGAGTGTACTGCCGTTTCGCTTTGACCTACTCCAACTGTTTCTATAAAAATGGTATCGAATCCAGCCGCTTCACAAAGGATAACGGTCTCACGAGTTTTACGTGCAACTCCTCCTAAAGAACCCGCGGAGGGTGAAGGTCTAATGTATGCATTATTATCAGCAGCCAATTCTTCCATTCTTGTTTTATCACCTAAAATACTGCCTTTCGACCTTTCACTACTCGGATCGATAGCCAATACGGCAAGCTTGCCTTTATTATTGGTAATATGTTTTCCTAAAGCTTCGATAAATGTACTTTTCCCAGCGCCGGGTACACCTGTTATTCCAATTCTTGTAGAATTTCCTGAATAGGGTAAGCATTTAACAATTATTTCCTGTGCCAATTGGTGATGCTCAGGTTTCACACTTTCGATAAGCGTAACTGCCCGACTTAAAATCATACGATTGCCCTGCAAAATACCCTGCACATAATCGTCAACCGTTAATTTCTTGCGTTTTTTATATATTGATTGTTCAATCCCATTTGGATTTGTAACTGGAGGCTTTTCAATTCCTTCATTTACTTTTAATCCTTTGTAATCAGAGTGATTTTCAATATGATGAGAGTCAGATTCAGCCATTTTGTTAAAATGATTTTTACGAAGATACAATTTTGAATAAATACACAACAACAAGTCTGTTGGTATGATATACTAAAAAAAGAAAAGATCGGAATTACCGATCTTTTCTTTTTTTAATATTTTATTTCTTTTACTTCTTAGCTGGAACTTCAACCGTTCCCATAATACGCAGAACTAATGTTGGATTTTTTGGATCGTTAGTGGTAACAGTAATCGATTTATTCTGACGACTTCTTTTGCCTCTCGAATTAAACTCTACTCGTAAATCAATTGATTCACCTGGTTTAACAAGGTTCTCGTGTTTTACTGCAGTACAACCACATGTTGTTTTTACATTTCGAATTAATAAATCTTTTTTACCGTCGTTCGATAACATAAATGAATGTCCAACTTTGGCGCCTTGTACAATTGTACCAAAATCGAATACTTTTTTGTCGACTTGAGCTACAGGCGCTTTTGCTAAATCCTCTTCCGACAAATTTGAGAAATCTTCTTTTATAGTTACAGAAGTACCTATCGAATAGGTGTTATTTTTCTCATCGTTTATAGTAAGGTAAATACGATCGGATGAATAACCATAAGCATTTTTCAATTTTGCATCGTAGGTTATAATTGCCTTACCCTGAGCACCAGTATCAACAACTTCAGGTTCAAAACGAACTTGAATATGAGCAGGAGCGCGGTGAATACCCATTTTTACAGGAGAATCTGATGTATTAACAAAAATCAATTCACCTTCTTTTGACTCTTCACTAAATATACTACCTAATGAAAGATAATTCGATTTTAAACGAAGTGGACCCATTACTCTTGGATATTTTTCCTCGAGTGTTTTTTCACGTGGGGCAACTTTCCCCTTTATATTTAAAACCGTAACACTCGGCTGAGTATTAGAGTAAACATTAACATTTTTTGAAAAAGAACCAGGTCTGTTTTTAGGATTATAACTTACCTTTATTGTTCCTTTTTGGTTTGGTGCAACTGGCGCTTTTGTCCAATTCGGAGATGTACATCCACAAGATGCTTTTACATTGTTTAAAATCAATGGTTCTGTTCCTGAATTGGTAAATTCAAAAACACATACTGCCAATCCACCATCCTCTTTAATTGAGCCATAATCGTATGTCTTTTCATTAAAAACAATTTTAGGTTGGGCGTACGAGAACAAAGTGATAGAAGCAAGTAAAACAAATGCAATAATATATTTCATAACTTTAAAAATTTTTTGAATGATACAAATCTAACAATTAGAATGTTTTTATTTATTTTTTGTTTAGAATATTTTCAAATAACTTTCGATATAATTACAATAGACGAGCCATTAATTAAAATATATCAATATTTTTACTTTTTTAACTTAGTTTCCACAAAATGGATGTTTCAACTCTCATTATATTAATTGCAACGGGCTTGATAGCAGGCTTACTTGGCGGCAGTCTTGGAGTAGGTGGTGCAATAATAGTAATCCCTTCGATGGTAATAATTTTGGGAATGACTCAACAAGAAGCTCAAGGCACCAGCCTTGCATTCATGATTCCTCCAATTGGAATTCTTGCTGCTCTTAATTATTATAAACATGGACTAGTTAATTGGAAATATGCATTGATACTTTCCTTAACATTTATGGTTGGAGCCTATGTAGGATCTATTTTCGCAATGAACGTTCCTGAAAAAATATTGAAACGGATTTTTGGAATTATTCTTCTGTATGTATCATTTAAGATGATTTTTGGAAAATAAAGCACTATGAACTGGAAGTTCATTGGTTTAGAAGTGGAAAGAAATTCATGAGAAAAAATAAGACATTATATTTGAATTGAACTTTTACTGAAAAAGAGGGTGCAACAATGAAACGTGCCCTCGATCTCACCGCATGTAAATTGCAGAACTTCAAACATTTATTAGAAATAAACTTTAGAACTCATCACCAAATGAAACGCCCATATTTCTACATTTACGTACCAAGGGATCATCATTTGTAACTAGATTTAGCTTTCCTTCAACCTCGGTTAAAGGAATTGTTGTTAGTGCACTATTTCTAAGCGCAACCATTTGTCCAAATTCTTCTTTGGCAATAATCTCAGCAGCATAAGCACCGTAACGAGTTGCTAAAATACGATCCATCGCAGTTGGACTTCCTCCACGTTGAACATAACCAAGACGAGTTTCACGAGCTTCAACACCAGTATATGTTTCAATACATTCGGCAATATAACTTGCAGGTTTTTTATCTTTTGGCACTTTAATTCCTTCAGCAACTACAACAATTGAATATGATTTTTTTTCATTAAACCGTTCTTCAATTTTTTTACAAACCGATCGAACATTGTATTCAATTTCTGGAATTAAGATCACATCTCCACCACCAGCCATGCCTGAATAAAGGGCAATCCAACCAGCATCGTGTCCCATAACTTCAATTACCATTGCACGTTGATGCGAGTTCGCAGTTGTGTGTAAACGATCCATTGCTTCGGTTGCAATAGCTACTGCTGAATCGAAACCAAAAGTAATATCGGTTCCCCATACATCGTTATCAATTGTTTTTGGAATACCAATTACATTTAAGCCCAAGGCTCCAATTTTTGCAGCAGTCTTCATGGTTCCATTTCCACCAATACACACCAAACAATCGAGCCCCATTTCTTCGTAATTCTTCTTTATTAATTCGGGCTTATTTATATTTCCATCGTTCTTACTAATTTTAAATGGCTTTTCGCGCGAAGTGCCTAAAATAGTACCACCTAAAGTAAGGATTCCTGAAAGTTGATTCTCTTTTAACTGCGTATATTCTTTATGAATTAAGCCAGTGTATCCCGACACAAAGCCATATACCTCCATACCGTAATTAATAATTGCGGTTTTCCCAACACCTCTGATCGCAGCATTCAAACCAGGGCAATCGCCACCAGCAGTTAATATTCCAATACGTTTTGGTTTATTTGCCATAACTTTTCTTTTTTCAATATGAAAACAAATGTAAGAAAATAGATACGTTAATCAAATGGAAATAGTCTAGCTAATTTGGAAAGTACTTCGATTTACTTAATAACTCTTGTGCATTGTTGTTATTCATCAATTCTTGTATAGTAACAGTTGGATTATTATCCATATAGGATCGTACAATTTGCCACCCTAACCAAACACCTGTTCTTCCTGGCGATTTTCTAGAAAAAGTATTGGTGAATGGAGCATCGCCAATAAATTTTTGCAAATCTAAACGCTCAACACTATACAGTAATTTATTTTCAGCCAAATAAGCCCACATTAAGCCTTCATTTTTGCTACACCATTCAAGTTGTTGTTGGGAATATCCAATTAAAATTGAATCGGGCATTTCAGGATTCATGGCTTCGGAAAAATAAATTAGCTTTCCTTGATATATACTATTTGAAAGTAAATTGTCAACAGGATCGTTACGAGGGAATTCAGTAATTGCCCATGCATAGAACAGGTCTGAAACAATTTTCTCGGGATACATTTTCTTGATTTTATATTGTGGAATACCAAGGTATTGATAAAAAATACAATCGGCTCCCATATACTTATCGAGGTTAATGCCTATAAAATCCTGTGCTAAAACTATCGATTGATTGAATCCTGATATATAAGTAAATAGCTGTGGAACTTCCTTCTCAGGGAAATAATACTTCAGGTGTTTAAAACCTGAAGTAATTTGATCATTGATAAGCTCAAAATTGCTGAATGTATTCAACACTTCATCAGCCACTTGTAAGTATACAGTATCGGTATAAAATTTCTTGAAGTTTTGATGAAAATTGTCATCGTTAATATTCCCAACTCTAATAATATCCTGGGTATATAAATCGATAAAATTGGGATACAAATTATATATATCACCCAAAACATTCATCATTTCCGAAGAATCGGTTTCGAAAACAACTTTATCAAAACGATTTACAATTACATTCACATCAGTATCCGAAACATCAACGTTTAATCGATCCTGTTTACAAGATAAGGTTAGGACAACAACAAGTAGGATAAAAAAGTATTTCATCTGTTTACTATTTAATTTTAAGAGCCAAAGGTATATAAATGAAATTTTCGTGCCTATTCATTTACTTCGTACATAAACGTAAATAAACAAGATCAATTATGTGCAAATTTAGTATTCAATAATTAATTTTGAGCCAAATACTTAAAATCATAAAATTCATCTATTTTTGTGTAAAGCACTTTAAACAAAAACGTATCAAAATTGAAAGACAAAAACATACTCCTATGATAAAAAATACCCTCCTTGTTTTATTGCTTTTTTTAAGCTTTTCAACTTTTGCGCAAAATTTCAGGTTAGGTTTTCAAGCAAGTCCTCATTTAACATGGATGACATCAACCAAGGACGACATTACCCGTTTAGAAATGCATCCTGGCATTAAATATGGTCTTGAAGCAGATATTTTCTTGGCAGGTTTTCCCCGTTATTCATTAAATACAGGGCTATTTGTTGCCAACCATTCATTTAGCGCAAATTATAATATTGCCGAACCTTTTTACATTAACGATGTAACCTTTAATCAGGCCGTTGACATCACCTATAAATTAAATTATATCGAAATCCCAATCAATATTAAATTGAAATCCGATCAGTTTTACCGCATGCGATTTTACGGTCAGTTTGGCTTAACGAACATGATAAACCTGAGTGCTTCAGCCACATCGAGCGACTCTGAATTTACCGGAGATAACGTAAAAGATGGGATTAACCGAAGTGTAATTAGATCCTATAACCTATCCATGATAATGGGTGGAGGTGTAGAATACGATGTTGGCGGAAATACTGCCATTAATGTGGGAATTCAATATTCGAATGGTTTAACAGATGTTACTGATATTAGTGCACTTCCTGAGAGAACCATTCTAAATTCAATTCGCCTTGTTTTAGGTGTTATGTTTTAAATTAAGATATAAAGTTGATCAGTACAATAAAAGCAGGAGATAGAAAGCATGAAGATTGCCCTAACACAGTTGAATTATCACATTGGAAACTTCCAACAAAACAGTGATAAAATAATTGAACACATCAACAAGGCAAAGAGGGAAGGAGCCGACTTAGTTGTATTTTCAGAATTATCGGTATGTGGATACCATCCGAATGATTTGCTAGAACGTAAAGAATTCAATAAATGGACCCAACAGGCCATTGATAAAATTGTAGAAGCCACGGTAGGTATAGCTGCAATTGTTGGCGCTCCAACCATTAATCAAAGTCAGAAAGGAAAGAAATTACATAATTCTGCTCTTTTCATAAACAACGGCAAAATTGAACAGATCGTTCATAAAACCTTATTGCCTACTTACGACATCTTTGATGAATACCGCCACTTTGAGCCAAACAAAGAATTCAATATTCTTGAATTTAAAGGTCATAAAATTGCATTAACCATTTGCGA
>JAQIBQ010000429.1 GCA_027859005.1 Prolixibacteraceae bacterium
ATACTTTTTATTTTTTATTTTTTTGAAAACTCTGTTACTATTTTATTTATATCTAAAACAAGAGCAACTGAGCCGTCACCTAAAATAGTTCCTCCAGAAATAAAATCTTGTTTTTTAAAGTGTTTGCCCAATGGTTTCAATACGGTTTGATTTTCTCCAACCACATAATCAACAATTAAAGCTACCTTCTCACTTTCGTACGATGCAATTACAATTTCACGTCGTTCTGGTATTTCTCCACCAATTTCAAAGTCTTTTCTTAAATCGAAATAAGGTATTTGCATACCATCAATTAATAGCAATTGATTTAAACTTGTATCTTGAATTTCGTTTGTTAAAGTTGAAATTTTGTCAACTTGAACTAAAGGAATAATTATGTCACGTTCATCAATACGAACTTGTAATCCATCAATAATTGATAAAGTTAAAGGAAGTTTAATAATAAAAGTAGTTCCTTTTCCTTTCTCTGTTTGAATGTCGATTGCTCCTCGAATTTCAGAAATATTTCTCTTCACCACATCAAGTCCAACTCCACGACCAGATACGTTTGAGACTGATTTTGCAGATGAAAAACCAGGGAGGAAAATTAAATTCAATAATTCGCTATTGCTTATATTCTGATCGATTGTTATTAGTTTCTTTTCTATACCTATTCTCTTAATCACATCAAGATCAATGCCCTTACCATCGTCTACAATTTCAATTATTACATTATTACTTTGGTGGTATACATTCATGCTGATTTTACCTACTTCCTCTTTGCCATTTTTCTTACGTCCCTCAGTATCTTCGATACCATGATCGATGCAATTTCGTAAAATATGCATAATTGGATCAGAAAGTTGTTCAATAATTTTTTTATCTAAAACTGTATCTGCTCCTTCAGTAACAAAATCAACTTTTTTATTAAGTTGCTCCGATAAATCATGTACCATTCTTTTGTAACGCGTCATTGAAACGCCAAATGGTATTAATGATATTGTAAAAGCATTATCGCGAAGTTGCTTTGAAAAACTTCCATATTTTTCAGATACATCGTTCAATTCAGGATTATCAATTTCATTTGCTAATAAGTTTAAGCGAGCTTGAAGTGTTACCATTTCGCTAACTAAATTCATTAGTTGATCAATTTTATCGGTAGCAACCCGAATACTACTTATTGCATTTGAAGTGATAACTTTCTCTTTTTCTGCAGTTGATTTTTCTTTCTCAACAGGTTGAATTTCTTCAATAATTATTTGATCGGCATACTTATTCGCAATCAATTCTATGTCTTCAATCGTTTTTTCAAAAAGGATATCTTTGAGTGCTTCAAATTCCTTTTTAGCAGATTCAACGGCCAATAAATCACCATCCACTAGCTTCTTAATCGAAACACCAATATCGTCCTTTATCCAATCAAACACATCTTCAATAGCAAGTTGCCCAACTCCTGTTGATAAAAAAATTGCCCACTTTGCATTTTTATTGACTTTCTCAAAGCTGTTCAACTTAATTGAATCACCACTTTTTGCAAATGCCAAACAGTCACCCATCTGAGACAATTCAGTCACTAAATATTTAGAATGACTTAATTCTTTAGCTGAGTTTAGACCTGGAACAAGTTGAATAAAATAAGTTGATGTTATTGTATTGACTGGCTGGATTGAAACAGCTTCGTTGCTAATACTATTTTTCTCTAACGATGAACTTACATCGAACAATTGAATTTTTTTACAAAGGTTTACAAATCTAATTTTTTCTTGATCCGCAAGATTTTCATCAGTAGCAAGTAGATTTTTCAATACATCAATTGTTTCCAATGAAATATCTTTCAAATCTATAGTAAAATCCATTTCACCACTACGTACCTTATCGTAAATATCCTCTAGATCATGGGTTACTTCAAGAACTTTTTCAAACCCTAGCATTCCTCCACTTCCCTTAATGGTATGAATACTTCTAAAAATTTGATCAACTACATCAGAACTAACAGCATCAGTTTCCAATGATAACAAGACATCTTCCAGCTCAGTTATTAAATCTCGGGTTTCTTCAACAAAACTCACTCTTAATTGGTCAATTGACTCTGCCATCTTAAAATATTTTTAACCTGTTCAGTGAAAAATCTATCACTAAAATACAATTTTAATTATCTCATTTAAAGAAATAATTCTCAAAAGATAATTATCGATATTACTTAATCGATAAACTGCATTTAAACGACACAAACAAATACACATAAAACACTCATAAACAAACACTTAAATACAGTCTAATTATTTAAAATTAAATAATCTGTTTAAAAACAAGATTGAATAATTGACAAATTAAGAAGTTAGTATTGAATATTTTCACCCTTTTTCAATAATTGCCGTTAAAATACATGATTTTTAGCAATCTAAAAACTCTATGAAGATTAATCCTATAAAATAAATCATAAAGAAAAATTTGAAACTTTTTTCAATTTTATTTTTGCTCAAAAAGCATCGCAATCCATTCACTCTTTTGAAGAACTTTTTTAAGCTTATAATTATTAAAACTAGCCTTATTTATGATATAATCTTTATCCTTAATCATTATTCCACTCACCAATAATAATCCCGTCCTAGAGTTGAGCCGCATCACATTTTCAAATTCATCTCTAAATACCATAAAATTGAGATTTGCTAAAACAATGTCGAACTTCGATCCAAAATTCAAAAATGATTCAATCTCACTTAAAGTAAGGTCAATATTTTCAGAGTTATTTTTATTGATTGTTTTTGAAGCAACTTCAATTGCCCATGGGTTATTATCAAATGCTTTCACTTCCAAGGCCCCCATTTTCTCTGCTAGAACGGCTAAAACAGCAGTTCCTGTGCCAACGTCAACTACCTTCTTGTTTTTAAAATCGATGTTCAACATAACCTCTAAACAAAGCGCTGTACTAGGATGTTCTCCAGAACCAAAAGCCATTTGATCATTCAAAATAATAGTATACTTTGTTGAACTATTAAAATTTGAAGTTGCACTTACAATTGCAATTTCATTCGCAATTAGAATAGGCTCAAAATCAAAGGCCTTAACTTTATCCCATTCTAATGAATTTGTTAGCTGAACAGTATAGGTTAAAGCTTTTTCACTACCATATTTCGATGAAAGTTCTTTCAAAAAAGTTGAATCAATTTCAGCTCCTTCAAAATAGGCCCTCAAGCCATATTCATCTTGCCATATT
>JAQIBQ010000595.1 GCA_027859005.1 Prolixibacteraceae bacterium
AGCATAATCTGTGATGATTAAGTGAAAAGGAAAAACGTTGGCAAATTGAAAATAAAACCGAGGTGGATGCTAGAATGATTATTCTCATGGCGAAGACATGACTTTCTATCAATAGTCGATTTTCAAACGTGTCTATATTTTAATAATGTGTATCTAATATTAGACAACTAAGTTGGCGTCATAATCTATTTTTAGATTTAAAATTAATTTATATGAAATTAATAATTCTTCTTTTTCTGATGGTCTCTTTATCTGTGTTTTCGCAAAAAGAAACCCTTGTATCGCCGAACCAAAAAATCAATGTCGTGCTTTATAATTTGCAGAATGAAAAGGCTGGTGAATGGTTTTTAAAAGTAAATTACAATAACAATGGTGATGTTTGCGAAGCTCTTCCTCAAATCAATTTGGGTTTGTTGCGTAGCGATCAAAATTTTTCAACAAACCTCAAATTTTTGAAAGCAGGGAAACCAATTGTTATCAACGAACAGTATTCTGCTTTGCACGGTAAACGTTCAAATTGTGCCAACTTAGGCAATGAAGTTGTAATTTATTTTGAAAATTCAAATAAAGCAAAACTGAATCTGATTATTCGAGCCTACAACGATGGTGTGGCTTTTCGATATGAATTCCCCGAAAAGGAAGGCGCTTTTGTTGTTAAAGATGAGCTAACCTCTTATTCAATACCAGACAGTACAACGCGATGGCTTGAAAAATTTGATCTTTCGAACGAAGGGCTTTACATGAAAACAGACGATGATAGTGTACAGCAAGACTGGTGTTATCCGGCACTTTTTAATACTGAAGATAAATCGTGCTGGTACCTTATTCATGAAGCTGATGTTAATCGGAATTATTGTGCCACAAAACTTAGTAACATCGAAAATAGTTCCAATTACAAAGTCACTCTACCATATGATCATGAAGGCGAAGGAGAAGCTCTACCTTCAATTTCATTACCATGGAAATCTCCTTGGCGAGTAATTATTATAGGTAGTCTGGCCGATATTGTAGAATCAACTTTGGTTGACGATGTTTCCACTCCATGTGTATTAACTGAAACCGACTGGATAAAACCAGGTTCGGTATCGTGGAATTATTGGTCAGATAACCATGGAACCAAAGACTTTAAAACGGTGTGCGAATTTGCCGATTTGGCTGCTGCCATGGATTGGCCTTATACTTTACTTGATTGGGAGTGGGATCAGATGACCAATGGAGGAAATCTTGAAGATGCATTAAAATACATCCATTCTATTGGTGTAAAACCTTTAATGTGGTATAACTCCAGTATGTTTAAATGGATTACCTCAACTCCTGTTGATCGTATGAAAACGCACGAGAACAGGGTAGAGGAATTTACAAAGTTGAACAAACTTGGCGTGTATGGAATAAAAGTAGACTTCTTCCTGAGTGAAAAACAATACATGATTGATTACTATCTCGATATTTTGGAAGATGCAGCCCAGTTCAAAATGATGGTATATTTTCACGGTTGTCTTGTGCCTCGTGGTTGGGCTCGTACCTATCCTCACTTGATGACCTACGAAGGTGTTCGTGGAGCCGAATGGTATAACAACAACCCCGATTTAACAAGTACAGCACCTGTTCACAATACCGTTTTACCTTTTACCCGAAATGTAGTTGGATCAATGGATTATACTCCCGTAACTTTTACCAACTCTCAAAATCCACACACTACATCGTATGGGCACGAATTAGCACTTAGTGTTGTTTTTGAATCAGCATTGCAGCACATGGCCGACCGACCTGAAGGATATTATGAATTACCCGATGCTCCAAAATCATTCTTAAAAGAAATACCTACGGCTTGGGATAATACCAAGTTCATTTCGGGCTATCCGGGTCGCGAAGTTGTTATTGCTCGTCAAAAAGGAGATGACTGGTACATTGGTGGAATTACCAGCAATGAAAGAAGGGAAACAACGTTGCAAGTAAAATTAGACTTTTTAACGGAAGGAAAAAGTTATAAATTGACCTTAATTGCCGATGGACAACATGATAAGTCTTTTGCCACAAAATATATGATTGTTGATAAATCAAGTTCTTTCGATGTTAAGTTGTTGCGTCGGGGAGGATTTGTTGCTTCATTAAAACCATTACAATAATTAATCCTGATAATATGCTTAGAATGTCAAAACATTTGAACTTGAAAACAGTATTCATTTTACTCTTGAATCTGTTGTTTGTATTAAATTCTTGGGCGCAACAGTATCCATACCAAAATGCAAATCTTAGTGCTGAAGAAAGAGCCGAAGATTTAATATCACGTTTAACCCTTGAAGAAAAAGCAACATTGATGTGTGATCAGTCTGATCCTATTCCTCGTTTAGGAATTAAACGTTTTAATTGGTGGAGCGAAGCTTTACACGGATATGCCAATAACGATAATGTAACCGTTTTTCCCGAGCCAATCGGAATGGCTGCATCGTTTAACGACGAATTGTTGTATCAAATTTATGATGCAGTCTCTGACGAAGCACGTGCCAAATATCATCAATGGATTAATGCAGGAAATGAAAACAAGCGATTTCTAAGCCTTTCAGTTTGGACACCAAATGTTAACATTTTCAGAGATCCTCGTTGGGGGCGCGGACAGGAAACTTATGGCGAAGATCCTTACCTTACTTCTCGCATGGGCGTTTCAGTTGTAAAAGGCTTACAGGGTCCGGCCGATGCTAAGTACAAAAAATTACTGGCCTGTGCCAAACACTATGCAGTGCACTCGGGCCCCGAATGGAGCAGACACGAATTAAACCTGAATAATGTAGATCCTCGTGAATTGTACGAAACTTACCTGCCTGCTTTTAAAGCATTGGTGCAGGAAGCCGATGTTCGTCAGGTAATGTGTGCCTATCAGCGTTTAGACGATGAACCTTGTTGTGGTAACACTCGCCTACTTCAGCGAATACTTCGCGATGAATGGGGTTTTAAATACATTGTAGTTTCCGATTGTGGAGCAATAACCGACTTTTTTACTACTCACAATGTATCTTCCGATGCAGTACATGCAGCCTCAAAAGGTGTACTGGCTGGAACTGATGTAGAGTGTGTTTGGGAAAATTACCCCTATAAAACCCTACCCGAAGCTGTCGAAAAACAATTAATGAAAGAAGAAGATATTGATAAAAGCCTGAAACGGGTTTTAATTGGTCGTTTCGATTTGGGTGATTTCGATAATGATGAAATTGTACCTTATGCTCAAATTCCAGCCTCCATATTAAATAATGAAAAACACCGTCAGTTGGCATTGGATATGGCTCGTCAAACCATAACATTACTACAGAATAATAACAATGTTTTGCCCTTATCTAAAAAGAGTAAAAAAATTGCAGTTATTGGACCAAATGCAAACGACGAGCCCATGTTATGGGGGAATTACAACGGAACACCTAATAGTACTGTATCGATATTAGAAGGCATAAAAACCAAACTTCCTGAAAACAAAATATTCTACGATAAAGGATGTGATTTGGTTGAAGATAAAGTGACCGAAAGTTATTTTGACCAGTTTTCATTCGAAGGAAAACAAGGCATGAAAGCCACTTATTGGAACAATATAAATTATGAAGGAGAAGTTGTTACAGTCGATCAAATTAAAAATCCAATAAAGAAAACCACTGCAGGGCAACACGAATTTGCATCAGGAGTTAAACTAGAAGGTTTTTCTGCCATTTATGAAACTGAATTTATTCCCAAAGTTTCGGAAGAGTTGGTCTTTAAAGGTGGCGCAACAGGACAGTTTGAATTATTGGTAAATGGTGAATCGCTTAAGCAATACGAAAACTGGAGAACCCTTTCTTCGAGAATTCCGTTAAAAGTAGAAGCAAATAAAAAGTATAAAATTGAAATTCGTTATGCTCAATTAAATAACTGGCAAGCCAACATTGAATTGAATTTTGGGAAAGAAATTGATGTAGATTATACCCAGCTGATAAGCAAATTAAAAAGTTTTGATGAAGTCATATTTGTCGGTGGACTGTCAGGTAATTTAGAAGGCGAAGAAATGCCGGTATCATACCCCGGTTTTAAAGGTGGTGACCGAACCAATATCGATCTACCTTCAGTTCAACGTAATTGTTTGAAAGCCTTAAAAGAAGCTGGCAAGAAAGTAATTTTTGTGAACTGTTCAGGTTCTGCAATAGCTTTAACTCCAGAAACTGAAAGCTGTGATGCCATTCTTCAGGCATGGTATGCAGGTGAGTCGGGCGGACAAGCGATAGCCGATGTTCTTTTTGGCGATTACAACCCATCGGGAAAACTGCCAATTACTTTCTATAAAAACTCAGATCAATTAGCCGATTTCGAAGATTATTCAATGAAAGGGCGTACCTATCGATACATGAACGATGCACTATTCCCATTTGGTTTCGGCTTAAGTTATACCTCGTTTGAAATTGGTTCAGCTGACTTGAATAAAACTGCAATTAGTGCAGATGAAACTATTCAATTGTCGGTGCCGGTTACCAATACTGGTAAACGAACAGGAACAGAAATTGTACAGGTTTATGTACGTAAGATTAACGATATTGATGGTCCCTTGAAAACCTTGAAAGGATTCAAACGGGTTGAAATTGAATCAGGAAAAACAAAACAAGTAACAATCACGCTCCCTCCAACTTCATTTGAATTTTACGATTGGGATCAGCGTAAAATGGCTGTAACACCTGGTGAATATGAGGTTTATTATGGTAATTGTTCAGATGCAAAGGAGTTAATGATGACAAAAGTTAATATTCAATAAAAACAAATTATGTTTCGAAAATCCTATGATCGCATAAAAAAAGCCAGGTATATAGCAGCGCTGGGATTTGTATTAACGGGACTAATTCTTGTCCTCGTGTCCAATTACCAAAATGTTAGAAAAATTTATGCAAGCTCTGTTTTAATTAATACTGAATTACCCGATGCTCCGAATACAACTATGGGACAATCTTACGGTAGTTTTCCTGGATGTGATTCATGCAGCATATCATCAAGTTGTAGCCAATTATACAGACTGAGCACACAAAGATTAAATATTGACATGAAACCTAAAGAAGTATTCATAGAAGCTGTAAATAAATTTCTGAAAGAAAAGCTCAAAGAGAAGGGATTTGTTTTCTCCTACTCACAATTGAAATTAACGAAAAAGCTAAAGGACGGACTCATTGGTGTAATTGGCTTTAGGGCAATGTCATATAGTTATATTCGGAAAAAAATATAATCTCATCAAGATAAAAACGTAATCGAGCATGAAAATAATAGTTGGTTTATTTATAACTCTGGCAAGTTTTACAGTCTCAGCACAGCAACCAAAATTTACAGATGTTTATCCTTTCATCGAAAATACAGCAGTATTTGAAATCAACCAGACTGAAGGTCACACGGTTTGTATTCCTTTGAAATCGGTTGATGAAGCATTAAATCTTCAGAAATCGAAGTCAGAAAATGTGCTTTCGTTGAATGGAAGGTG
>JAQIBQ010000605.1 GCA_027859005.1 Prolixibacteraceae bacterium
TCGGTAGAATCGATATAATTTACCATATAATCATTCTCAATATTGACTAAAACATTGTTGTTAAATGATAAAACAGGATAAAGTTTATCGTCTTCTAAGTCAGATAGATAATGTGATCCGTTTAAGCAGTGATATTCTATAAATTGATAAAACTGGTTATATACGTAGCTAACACTATCGGGAGCATTGGTAAAATAATTTACCATCTCATCAATCGTATTTATTCCATATCGATTGAAAACGGTGTTAGGTACTGCCAATAAGGTAAAATAATTTCTGGCTAATTTATCGACATTGGGATCATACTGAAAATCAATAATTTTTAAGGTGTCACTAATACCTGTTAATTCAAGCGCTTGGGTAAATAAAGAGAAGGAAGGATCTGATGAAACAACATCGAAAACATTAATTGTAATTGGTTCAATAACTTTATCAATTTCATGAATGATTCCATTAGATACTATGATGTCACGATCGATAATAATAGCGGTTTTATTGATCAAAATATCCTGATAATTTTCGCCTACAAATTCGGTAGCTAATTTATCGCCTAAGGCATTCAGTTCTCGAATAGCACCTAACCCAATATCACCTGAATATATTTCAGATACAATAAGATGATTATATACCAACTCCTTTTGTGTCTCGATATCTAAATCGGAAGCGGAACTAATGCCTTTTGAAGCATAATAAGCATCCATTGCCTCATTATTGGGCAGAAATAAAGTGAAAGGTCCTCTGATTGCCAATAAGCCATTCAACTGAGTATTTAAAAGTAATTGATTAAACTCTGTATACTTGATTGAATCTTCACCTATCTCGATGTAATCTGAGATTACATATTCATCTGTGCTGATTTCTGGTTCTACAATTTCAGGTTTACATGCGTTAAACACATACAGTAAAGCGAAAATAATCAGGCTCTTTCCTATAATTGATTTTAATTTTATATTATGCATAGCTATATGTTTTAACGGTCGTAAAATGGGTTTTGATCCAAGTTTGGATTATATGTTATTTCGTTTTCTGGAACAGGAAGATAATAACTCATGGTATCGTATACCCTTGTTCTCAATATTGCTTGTTGTTTAATGTCAGCTGCTCCTAGAATCATATTGATGATAATTTGTTTGTTCTGGAAGCCATTTCTTTTTGCAGCTCTTAGTAAATCGAACCAACGTTTACCTTCAAAAATAAACTCTCTTGCTTTTTCATTCAAAACTTCTGTTCTTAAATCAGATTGTTTTAAAATATCAGCATGGGTTAAACCTGCTCTTTCTTTTGTTAACCGCAAAAATGCATTTGCTTCAGAAAGTTGGTTCAATTCTGTTAATGCTTCGGCTTTCATCAAAAGAACATCGGCATAACGGTAATAAATAAAATTAGCATCACGTTGAGTGCTTTTTCGTTTAGTATTGCTGTTAAATGAAATACCTAAATATTTCCATACAGGTGAAACCTCTTGACGTAAATCTTGCGTGCTATATAATGATCCTATTGAAGGGCTTGGGGTTATTTTAACAGAACCACTCGTAGGAATTATATCTCCATAAATTGGATTGTCCTGTGAATCATAACTGTCATCAAACTGAATTTCGAAAATGCTTTCTTTCATCGAATTTCCTGGATTATACAAATTAAACCAGTTATTATAATTTTCCAATTCAAATTTTCCTGATTCTATTAGATAATCACAGCTTTCTGAGCATTCTTCATATTGCTCATTCCAAAGATAAACATCAGCCAATAAGGCCATAATAGAATATATATTGGCACGGCCTTTATAGTAGTTAGGCATGTCCTGAAATTCATTTTTAAGAGCAATTTCTTTAGCAATAAGTAAGTCTGCAATAATTTGTGTAATAACTTCTTTTTCTGAACTTTTACCTAAAAACAACTCGCCTTGATCAGTGGTTGTTGCTTTAGTAATAAGAGGTACTTGTTTCCAAATACGAACCAAGTAGAAATAACTTAAAGCACGTATGAATAATGCTTCTGAATCGTAAGTTGATTTCATTTTATTCGTAAATGAATTGTCTAATTCAACCACATCGTTGGCATATAACATTAAAGTATTGGCTAAATTAATAGCGATATAATACTGTTCCCATTTTATTTCACTGTTTGTAGAACTAATATCACTGCTAGCAATTTTATTAATATTTCCTAAGCTAGGATCGAAAATAGCCAAGTCGGCTCTTACTTCGCCCAGAATAAATGACTTTAGGGCAGCATCACGGAAGGCATCGTATGTTGCTGCAAGTGCAGCATCAACGTCTTCTTTTTTTGTCCAGAATTTTTCTTCAATCAAATCGTTTTCCGGAACAATCGTCAGGTAGTCGTTACATGCAGGTAGCATTAGTACTAGCATTAAAAGAGCAACCACAACTTTGTTATTTATAATGTATTTTTTCATTGCTTTCGATTTTAAATTAGAAGGTTACATTAATACCCAGCATAAGTCTTCTACTTGGTGGCGTTTTACTATAATCTTTAGGCAATTTATCGGGGCTCGATGGAGGAGATACATCAGGATCTTGTCCTGAGTAGTTTGTCCATGTAAAAAGATTATATGCAGTAGAGTACATCTTAACTGCTTTAACCCCCATTTTCTTACAAAATTTCTTATCTAAGTTATAGCTTAACGATAGGGTTTTTAATCTAAGGAAAGTACCATCTTCAACAAATCGATCGGATCCTAACCAGTTATAACCTTTTAGGTAAAGTGCACGTGGCATATGTGTTACATCTCCTTCGCGTCTCCAACGCCAATTAACCGCTTTACTTTGATTATCGTGGTAGTACATATTTTCAGTATCCATACGAGTTTGGTTAATTATTTCCTGACCAACTTTGAAGTGGAAAAAAGAATTTAATACAAAGTTTTTGTATTTAATTCGTACACCACCTCCACCCATAGCATCAGGGTTCAAGTCTCCTAGAGGAACAATGTCAAGTTCATCAATTTTACCATCGTGGTTTTGATCTTTGTATTTGGCATCACCGCCTTCATATTCATAAGCACTGGTTCCGCCATGAATCATTCTTAAAGGTGTTTCTCCATCAATTCCATATACTATATTGTCATTTTTATCGTAAACAGCAGCATCGTCATCATCAACATAAACGCCTAAGTATTCATATCCCCAAAATCCACCCATCGGTTGGCCAGGAACAATTTTAATTTTATATTCTCCATTTATGAGCATGTCACCTCTTTCAAAACTATAGTTTTGAGGAAGCCTAGCCACAATATTATCATTTCTTGAGATATTGAAATTCATACTGAGTTCAAAGTCCTTGCGTTTAATTATGGTATAGTCAATCATAAATTCGATTCCTCTATTTTCCATCTCTCCGTAGTTTTGGTTAATAGATGTAAACCCATTCTGAGAAGGAATACCTGAATCTTTTAGGAACAAATCGAGAGTTCGTTTTGAATACACATCGAATTCAATACTCATGCGATTATCTAAACCTATAAATGAAAAACCAAGGTTAACTTGATCAATTGTTTCCCATTTTAAGCTGGTAAGCTCAACTCCATTGGGTTTAACACCTTGGAGGTCCATATAGGAATATTCAGTACCTGCAGAGTAGGTTTTAAAGTACATGTAATTAGCATCAGGTGAGTTTCCACTTTGTCCCCAACTTCCACGGAACTTCAAATCGTCGATAAATCCGATCCATTTCATGAATGGTTCTTCAGATATACGCCATGCCAACGAAGTGGTTGGGAATAACCCCCAACGACTATCTGCACTAAATTTAGAGTTACCTTCGTATTTGGCACCAACCATCATGATGTACTTGTCCTTATACTTATATGAAGCCATAGCGTATGCACCTATAGCCCTATACTTAGAAAAAGAAGAAGTAATATATTCAAGATGTTTATCACCAACTGGTGCTTGTATATATGGAGAAGCAGATCTACTAGTTTCGTTTTTCATGTACCTGTTAACCGTTTCTTCTGTATCGAATTGAAGCATTGCTCCAAAGTCGTGTTTAGATCCCCAATCAGGAGTATACAATAACTGATTAAAGGTATAGATAGAACTTTTCTTACTGAATTCATCCGATCCTCTATTGGTATATCCATCATTGTAATTATACCCTAAAGCTTTATAGGGTAGGAACTTGCTAACTTTCTCATCAAAAATATCCAAAGTAACCGTCGATTTGTAGACCAAGTCTGGTCTTATGGTATACTTTATTAGGAATAGTGCACGTGCATTATCTCTTATTTTGTGGTTAATTCCTGAGTTTGCAAAGGAAACGGGGTTATACATATCTTTTGCACTTCCCTGAATGGTTTCAAATGGTGTATAGTAATCTCCATAGTGAACGTTGTTTGTATCTCTATCGAAAACAGAAAGATTAGGCATTTTCCGATAAGCTACTGAACGAAGTTGCTTTTCATCTTTATAATACCAATCATCAACATCATATGTCCTGTCTTGGTCGTAACGAGTGTACATAATATCCGAACGAAACTGTAATTTTGAAGATAAATCGTAGTCAAGAGAACTACCTAAATTTATTTTCTTCATACGGTTTCCAATGGTGGTTCCACTTTCATCGTTAAAACCTGCGGATAATTTATATTTTGATTTTTCACCACCACCTCGAACAGAAAAATTATGCTGTTGGGTAAATGAGTTTTGTGTAATTTTGCTAACCCAATCGGTATTCTGCGAATAATTATGATATAAAGGGTTTTCAGGATCGAAGGCTATTTGCCAGTCATTTGTAAATCCTGCATTTCGTATATCGTTATAATGTTCCTCACGAATTAATTTGGCATAACCAGAACCATCAAGCATTGGAATTGGATCCGGTTCTTTACCAATGGTTGATTTGAAAGTATATTCGAAAATTGGTTTTGATTTAATCCCACGTTTGGTTTTTATCATTAATACACCATTTGATGCTCTTGAGCCCCAAGCTGCTGTTGAAGCAGCATCTTTAAGAACTTCAATTGATTCAATATCTTCAGGAGAAACATCAATTAAATTACCAAATTTTTCAATGTCGGCACCCTGTAAGTCAAAATTTTCATCCATTTCGGCGTTGTAGGGAATACCATTTATAACTATCAAAGGGTTGTTACGTGCATTTAAGGTAGAAGTACCACGAATACGAATGTTGATACCTGCACCCGGATCACCCGAAACAGCAGTAATATCAACGTTTCCCATTCTTCCTTGCATCATTTCTTCAACCGTTGTAGTTGCAACTGATTGAAGGTCTTTAAACTCCATACGAGCAACAGCTGTTCCTCGGTCTCTAATTTTTGTTACACCATCGTTACCAATAACTTCGGCTACAACGTTAATCTCACCCAGGCTTGTGCTTTCTGATTCTAATTCAGCGTTTATTGAAGTTTTTCCTTCTATATGGAATGTTGTTTTTTTATAACCAATAAATGAAATCTGAATTGAATTATCTGAATCTTTAACTTTTATGACATAGTTTCCATTAAGGTCGGTAACTGTTCCAGATACAAATCTTCCATTTTTATCAATTTCAACAACATTTACAAATGCCAACATCTCTTTGGTTGTTTTATCTATAACACTTCCTTTTAGTATTACAGATGTTTGAGAATATGCGATATTTGTTATTGATAAAAATAGTAGAATGAACCCTGTCAGAAATATATTTTTTTTCATAATCTACTAGCTTGTCTGTTTATGTGTTTCTATTTTTTTAATACAGATGAAATTTTGTGGATTACCCCTCTGCGCACCAGTAGGTTAGCCTTTGTGTGATCAACACTTATTTGCTGTCCAGAGATATCAGTCACAGATAAATTATTGACTGAGTTGCTTATTTGCAACTTGTTGAATTCAGTTCCTGAGCTTGTTGTTTCTGCAACACTTACTGTATTGAATGGACCTGATTTTACTCCATTGTCAAATATTACATCATTAGCTATGAAATGATACGATATAAAATCTTTTAAAGAATCAATATCTGTTGGAATGATACCAGCTGAATATGCATCTTCAATTGCTTGATTGTTTGGAATAAATGCAGTCCAATACTCTATTTCACCCGTTAATAATAATTTTGGAATAGTATCGGATGTTACTTGGTCTAAATTTTCAGGGTTCAGCAATTCTGCCTCTACTAATAAATTGGCAAATTCAGAACAATCAGGATCATTTGTTAGCAATTCACCAAATTCATAACGTGTTTTAATGGCATTATCCAAAGTGTATAAAATACCATTAATTTCTTCATCTCCTGAGTTCGTTATTGCAGCAGTTTCATTAAGGTTGACATTGTCGCCTCCCACTATTTCACCATTTTTATAATAAACGTAATTTTTCGATTGCATTTCAAGATATCCTTCGCCATTTAAATCATCAAGTTTACCAACATAAATGTGGTCTTCTAAGAATTCAATCAACACTTCGGAATTGATTCTATTCCATATACCATCTTCTCCACGAGTTTCAATTCGATTACTTACTGAATTATAACGGATATTTGCTTCTTCAAGTTTGTCATTGTCAACAGCAAATAAGGTCACATCGTACTCAGGGTCTGATAAACTGGAAATTAAATCAGCTTCACTCATTGCATATAGGAAGCTTGAATAATTATTATTAAAAAATAATATTCGAGGAACAGATTTGAAAATATTGGGCTCCAATACTTTATTCATTGAATAAAATGGCCCGTTGCTACACATATAACCTGCAGCTATATCATCTCTGCTAATTTCAGTTCGATCGCCAAAAGAGTTGTAAAAGCTTTTTTCAACTTTCGACATGAGGGCTAGTCCATTTGTAAGGTGAGTTTGCAATATATAGTATAGTGTAATTTCAGGAACACTATCGAGAGATTCATAATAGTTCAACAAATTTTCGTCAAGATAATCTTGAAGAACATCGTTTGTTGGAATAAAAGCTGACCACATATTCTTAAAATATCGTGGAGATTCAGTTTCAGGTCCAAATTCGTTGGCAAAGTCTAAGATTAAGTCGTATGATTTTTTATACATGAGGGAATTATCCTCAATGCGTTTCGTCGGACTTCTGTAGGTAGCAAACCTTTGTGCCATATCGTAGAACACACCAAATTGATCTTTATTTTCAATGAAGTATTCTTCAATACTAGGAGCAGGTCCAACAACTCGGTCAACAAAATAGATAAAACCACTTGCAGTTCTAACTTCTGCATCAGTAACCGCAGCATTATGCCAATTTAAGTCTCCCAACCATTTGCTGTCAGGATAAAGCATTTCATAGTCGCTTCCATCTAAAGCACCAAAAAAATCTTCAAAGAAGTCATAACTCATCAGAGGAAGAATTTTTGGATCATTGTAAATTGTTAATTCACGATCTTTGTATGTTGGATGATATTTAGGCGTTTCCTTATACGGAATGACCTCGCTAGCAGTTTGTTTTCGAAAAAACAAACTGGCATATTCTCCATTTTGATCTTGTAATTCATTCCAATAATACTCATACTTTAATTGAAAAGCTGAACGTGCATTTGGTAGTACATGAAGCGTAAATATAGAGACTGCTTCATCTTCACTTAAATCGTTCACACCCGACTTGCCAATTGTTTGAAAATAGCTTTTAAAAGCATTATCATTTGGTACAAATAGTGTAAAAAGTTGCTTTTCGATCGGTTCACGATAATTGGCTTTATCCATTAATTCGATGAAAATGGAGTAATTTACCGTGTCCTCAAGTGTTTCAATACTGGTGCCACCAAGCCAAGGTGGATCTAAATATCGATCTTTACCTTTTGGTTCAATGCTGTCGGGATCATCGGGCAGGCAGCTATACATGCCCAATAGGGTTAGGGTTGTAATACAGAGTATTACAGCTTTTTTTCTAAGTGTATAAAATTTCATATTAAATAGGTTTAACAGTTTGTGAATATATTAAAAACAAACTGCCACGGATTATTAGAATAAGCCTATTTATATGTTTTGAAGCCTGCTAAATATTGGGAATATTAGTTATACTTATGCAAACCATTGCATGAATAAATGAATTTTGGGTGCTAAAAATCATTTATATGTCTTATTAAACTGATTTGATTCTTTTGATCAACAGACGGTTTTGGATTGATTTTATATTTTGATTTTTCCACTTGTGTTTATGTCTTATATTTCATAAGGCGCTATATGTAAACTTATTGCGTGGTTGTGGTAGTGTTTGGTTTGATTCAAATGAATTGAATACAGCGTATTGTACTAAAATAATAAAATGGATTTTGATCATCTGTATGGTCTCCATTTTCTTTTTTGCATTTATGCAATCGGTTGTTGTATTTTGAGTTATAATCTTCGGAACCATTGCACCATAGGAATTGGAAATTGTACAAATTCATTGTCGAAATATAATCCTGTAAAACCAAATTGGAATGCACGGTCAGGATCAATTTGATATCTTATTCCAGGAAGTAATAAAGCTAAAGCAGGGCTTCTTTCTGTAGTCGTTTCTTTTTTATAATAGCTATTATCAACATATTCACCTGTGGTTTCATTGTAGTAGCTATTCCCATCATAATAATTATATCTGGTTACCGCTTTTTTAGGACCCCAAGGACTAATAAATGAATCGAAAACTAAACTTAATTTATCATTTATTTTTTTCATTCCCGCAATCGAAATAAGAAAACGACCTTCGGTTTCGTTAATCGAATTAGATATTGGGTATCTATTTGGTCCCATTTCTTCTTTACTACCTTCATAAAACATTAGTCCATATCCAACAGATAGATTGATGTTATTAATTCTATTGCCATAGGTAAATGCTGTAAATGGTAGAATTAATCCAAGCTCTGGTAGTTGCCATGAGCCCGTTCCAGCCAATAAGCCTAATGCCATGCTTTTATTCTCACCCAATGGAATGCTGTATTTTAATGTGCCAATAATTGGCATCGCTAGCCATGTTGTCATAATACCAATACCTAAGTTGTCGGCCAATCCGAATTGAAAATCAGGGCCGTAGGTGTTCCATAAAATATAATTTTCACCCTTTTTTAAAGGTAAGCCATTGGTGGTTATGAAATAGCGAGAGGCAAAAATGTCGTCTGTTACATAGTTGTTTCCGTTTTCAGGCAATATTGATTGAATTTCTTTTATTACATGTTTTGGAATATATATATTCCCGAAATTTTCGGTTTCGAGCAAAACTTCACGTGCATCTTGTGAAATTATTTTACCAATGAATTTAACTCCATTTTGTTTCTCAATCACATAAAGCGTGTTGGGTTTATCTCTAGAGATAAGCGTATTGGGTTGTGCAAAGGAATTGAATGATAATAAAAAGCCAAATGAAAATGTAAGAAATAATTTAAAATATCGTGTTTTCATATCTTTTTATTTTTTTTAGTTTAGAATTAAAGAGCAAATAAAATATGCGAATTTGTGTTTCTTCAAAAACAAATGAATTTACACAAACCTAAACGCTTACAATTAGCAAATGTTCCAAAAAAGATTAATTTTAAAGTTTGATTAATTGAAGGAAATCATTTTTGGTTATTAACAAATTCAATTGCTGATGCAGAAAGTTTATCTGATTTATAATCCTTTTAGTGGAAATAAAAAAGGGATTGCAATTCTGGAAAAGATCAAACCTATTTTCAAAAAGGGTAATTTGAAATTAGATATTATTGAAACAAAATATGTAGGACATGGACGTGAATTAGCTAATACATTGCCGTATGATGGATACGATGGATTTTGTATAATTGGTGGAGACGGTACCATGCATGAAATAATTAATGGAATGCTAAAAAGAGAAGATGGTGCAAGGCTCCCAATTGGATTGATTGCGGGAGGTACTGGAAACTCATTTATGCACGATATTGATGCGCTTGATCCTGAAGTTGCTGCCCGAAGAATTTTAACTGGAAGAAGACGTAAAGTTGATATTGCTCAAGTTGATGCCAATGGTGAGATTTTATATGGCTTTAATATAGTGGGCTGGGGTTTACCAACCGATATTACCAATACTGCAACAAAATTAAAATGGTTAGGTAGTCAGTGCTACAATGTTGCATCGGTTATCGAGGTGCTTCGTAATAAACCACGTTTAGCCAAGGTTAAAATTGAAAAGCAAAATATTGCTGGAGATTATGGTTTTATTTTGGGTTGTAATACAATACATACAGGAACTGCCATGAAAATGGCCCCTTTGGCTCAGTTTAATGATGGCTTAATCGATTTGATTATTGTTCGAAAAGCAGGACGTTTGAAGCTATTGTATTTGTTTACTAAAATATTCAAAGGTAGGCATGTAGGGAATCCTGCAGTAGTATATCATCAGGTAAAACAATTCACTATAGAACCGCTTGAAAATCATGTGCTTAATATCGACGGTGAAATGATTGGTTGCACACCGGTAACTGTGAAAATGATGAAAGGTGCAATTGAAGTACTAGTATAAGAGAAGATATAGTATTATAAAAAAGAAGGATTTCTGTTATTCAGAAATCCTTCTTTTTTTATGTCGATAATTTTATCTCGCTATTTGGATCCTTTTCCTTTCAATGTTTTTGCCCGATTTGATTTCTAATATATAGATTGAAGGATCGAGTGCAAAAGTGTTTAATAGTACTTCATTTTCGTTCCTAATTGATCTCTCCAATACTTTTCTTCCCTTTAAATCGAATACCGTAAGAATGGAATTTTCATTGTAATTATCCGATAACTCAATTGTTAAATGGTCGTTACAGGGGATTGGGTATATTGAGTTTTCAGAAATAAGGTGATTACTGATTGATGTGATCTCCGAAAGTTTTATATCTATATTGTCGATTATCCAACCCCACCCATTTGTATTCAAATCGGCATATAACCTGAAACGAAGTATTATTGTATCACCTTCGGCAAAGGTTTCAGATAAATTAACTTCATGATTAATGAACATGAAATTTAAAGGCTTGTCGTTAACTGTTTTATCAAACGATTGTGCTAAGAATTTTACTTTCCTGAAGTCGTATCCGTTTAGAACAGGTACCCAGTTAAACCCATCTTTCGAACCTTCAACAATTACATAATCGTAAAAATTGGAGGAGCCAAATTTTGAGCTTTGGTATCCTTCTTCAACCAAAGGTATGTCTTTGTATGTTAGCGTTGAAACCTTATCAATTGTACTTATTTTAATTGGCGTTTTAAGGTAGTACGATAAATTCGAATTATCGGGGTAGGGATGTTCAGAATGAATAGCATTACCTGTACCAATACTTCCAATATTCTTAATTGTATATCCTTCTCCAATAAAATCGTTGCTGTCTACGTCGAATGTGTTTGAGTAAATGCTTTGAACATTGTTGAATTTAATGGCAACAAACGATTTTGTAACTGATTTTAGAAATTTGTCGTCTTTATAAGCTGATAAGTTAATTGTATGAAATCCTTCATCTAACTTATTCTCTAAAGCTATTATATTGGTATTTGTAGAAAATGAAGTAGTATTTAACTTGAATTGTTCTTGATTGTCGATCGTGTAATAAATTGAATCAAAATTTGATTCGAGTTTAATTTTAATTAAAGTTTCGTTTGTGGGTGATGTAGCAACATCAATTAAAATAGGAGCTTTTAAGGCTAATGCGATTTCTGGGATGTCAACAGTCCAAATACCTCTACCGTGTGTTGCAGCAATAACCTGATTCCCTCTTATTTTTAATTCCCAAATCGATACAGCAGGCAATCCATTATTTGCATAGTTCCAAGTTAAGCCGTTGTTGTTTGATATAAATAAACCGATTTCGGTTCCAACCCAAATAATCTCGGGATTATGTGGCATAATAAGTAATGAGTATACAGCCACATTTGGAAAACCATTGTTGCTTTCTAGAAAATCAAAACCAGAAATGTCTTCCCAGCTATCACCCATGTTTGTTGTACGTAAGATTTTAGCAAAATCATTAAAGCTAAACAGAGCATAAGCTATATTTTCGTCGAGCGGATGCGTTGCAATCCCTGATATTGAGCCCATTTCCTCTATTGAATTATTGGTGGAATTGAACGTTTTTCCACCGTCTGTTGAGAGTTGTATTTGACCTTCTTCAGACATTTGAGATCCAGCCCAAACTACTTCAGGGTTTGCAATTGATGGTTCAACAAAACCATTACCAGTCCACCCCCAATTTGCTTTCTCGATAGCCGATAATGTCCAGCTATTTCCAAAATCATCACTTACCGTCACTCCCGATTTTCCCACAATGTATAGCTTGTCGGGTGATGTCGGTGAATATCCTATTTGGGTAATAAAAGGTGCATTCCCACTTCCTTCATCAGCAAATCCGCCAAGGCCTCCCCATGTGTTTCCGCCATCGTTCGAAATATTTAAAGAATTATAATAAATTGTTGTAATAATTCTATTGGGATCAATAGCATGCCAAACTCCATCAAATCCATCACCTCCGGTTGTTTCTTCCCATTTCGATAAATTATTAGGATTCTCAGGTGAAAGCCAAGATCCGTTATCTTGCAAACCTCCGGTGTATCTGTTGCTTGTGGGATGTTTGTCTACTCCGTAAAATTGCGTGGTGTTATATCCATTCGTTGGGTTGGTCCAGGTATCGCCTAGATCGTCGGAGTATCCAACTCCACCATCGTTTGCAACGATAATACGAGTGTCTCCGTTTTGTGTTTTTGTAAATTGAATGTTATGCAAATCGGCATGTACATAGGGTGCTCCCAAGCCTGCCCAATCGGCAATTTTTTTCGAAGACAATTCTTTTTGAAAAACATCAGTACGTGTAATTTTTATTTTAGATTCAGGTAAATTCTTATCATCCCATGTAGCTCCATCTGCTAAAACCGACCACCACGTAATGATTTCTTCGTATTCATGACCTCCATTAACTGAAATTAAGCCAGAAGCTGTTGTTGAATAGTCAATGTCGTTAATCCAAATGTATTCTCTACCGGTTAGTTCATTATCGTCGAAAGGAGCCAAATTAAATTTATTGTTTCTATCCTGATCTCGGAACGAGACCATTAATTGTCTGTTGTTTTCTACATCCCAAACTTCAAAAGGTACTTCAACATAGTCTGTGTATGTATAGTCTATAGCATCAACGCCAGATGTTTCTCCCCTTGGTACTACAAACCGATGCGCCATTTGTGCTTTTCCTGGACCAAATTGTACTTCAATATTGGTGTAATTTTTTTTAGTTGAATTGACATCCATACTTCCATATAAATAATCAGCACCATGGTTAATAAATTCCATAAAACTTGATGTTCCTATTGCTTTGATATTGATAAACGATGTCGTTGATGATGAAGTTCCGATAATTTCAACTTTGTATAAATTTACACCACCAATAACGAGCAAGTTAGGATTGTCTGGTGAAACATTAATCGCATTGTTGTACCAGCCTTGATCACTTAAAAACTGCTCTTTGGTTCCAGATATAACTTTGGCTGGAGACCACTCTGAACCTGAATTATAAGAAATGTAAAGTTGCGAATTTTCATTTAGGGCATAAATTGTTTCGGGTTCCGATGGTGCAATAGCTAATTCTATCCTTCCTGTGTTTTCTTCAAATATGTATCTCCATGTTTCGCCAGCATCGGTCGATTTAATAACACCTCCAGCGTTCACGGATGCATATAGTATCGAAAAATCGCTTGGATGAGCAATAATATGCTGTATTCTGCTATCATCATCAAAAACAGTAAGCCATGTTGTTCCACCATCAATCGATTTTTGGATTGAAGTATTTGTAGCCGCTAATACAATTGCTTCGTTATTTGGATCAACAACTATACGGTTCACAAAACTAAAATTGCTGTTTGATGTAGTACTTTCAAGTTGTTCCCAGGTTTCCCCTTTGTCGATTGATTTAAAAATTCCATTACCTGAAATTGCGTCAGAGTTGTAGAAACCTTCACCGGTTCCAGCATAAATAATGTTGGTGTTTGATTTTGGCATTGCCAAACTTACGGTTGATAAATTTGGAAGATTAGTGGTCAAGTTTTTCCACGACTCACCTGCATTTGTGGTTTTCCAAATGCCACCACCAACTGATCCTGTATACCACGTATTTCTACTATTGTCTGAAGGGTCAATAATTAAGCCTCTTGTACGTCCACTACAGTTTCCCGGGCCACGTTCAATCCAATCCAATTCAAGTGTACTGGATTTTAATAGAGTATTATTATTAAGAGCTTTTTTGAGTTCTTTGATTTTATAATTGTTGGGATAATTTGGCTTGCTATCTCCAGCTTTTGTTCTTATTGAATTATGGTATTTAAGAAACTCAGAAGGTTTATCTGGTTTTGCCCATCCATTGGCCCTTCTATTTTTCTTATAAAGAATAGTTTCATTCTTCAATTCTTGGGTCGTTTTAAATTTTTTGTAATTAATCTTTTCTTCCAATTTCGTTTTTGAAAATTGAAGTAGAATGAAGACAAGTAAAACTGCAGCCAATATTGAGTATTGTATTCTATTTTTTTTCATTTATCTTTTTTAAAAGTATTGTCGAAAATCTACACAAATCCTTACTTGTATTTATATTATATTGTTTAAAGCAAAAAAATCAAAAATAGTACTTTGGATGTACTTGTATTCTAATTTAAACAAATTATTTACCTGATTAGTTGTATTCCTAATAAAGAATGATATGTGTCAGATATTTAGGTGTTTGTATTCTATTTTTTCAATTGTTAAAAGTGGATTTTTTGTTAAAGTTTGAGGACTATATTCTATAACATAATTTTGTGCTTGGAAAAGATAAAAGTAAAAATGACATTTGTGCATATATTTTTAAGATATGTTCTATACAAGTAAAGATAGTTTTCATTTAGCCGTTGATTGTGTAATATTAGGATTTGCTGAGGATTCACTTAAACTTTTATTGTATAAAAGAGATTTTGAACCCGAAAAAGGGAAGTGGTCTCTGTTGGGTGGTTTTTTGAAAAGAGAGGAAACTTTAGACGAAGCAGCATATCGAGTTCTTGCACGTATTACAGGTTTGCGAAATATATTTATGGAACAATTGTCTGCTTTTTCGAAACTAGACAGAGATCCGGCGGCAAGGGTTGTAAGTATGGGTTATTATTCATTAATAAATATAAACGACTACGATAGTGCTATGTTAAAACAGTATGGAGTTGAATGGTATGCATTTGATGAAATGCCGGATCTTATTTTTGATCATGATGAAATCGTAGAAAAATCGTTGAAAAGACTTAAGCGAAAAGCAAAAACTCAACCAATTGGATTTGAGTTGTTACCCGAAAACTTTACCATAACACAATTACGTAATTTATACGAAGCAATCTATCAAAGGAAGCTTGAGCCAGCAAATTTTCGACGCAAATTTATGTCGATGGGCTTGCTCGATAGGTTGCCTATAAAAGACATGAATAGTTCAAGGAAAGGTGCTTTCTTGTACGCTTTTAATAAAGAAAAATACGAAGTGTTAAGCTCATTGGGCTATTCCTTTGATGTTTCAAGAATATAATTTTAAAATTTCAAATAAAAGTCAAAAAGACATATAAAACGAATAACAACTAATATTTTAAAATTTAATTATGGCTAATCTCGATTGGATTGTAATAGGAATATTTTCCTTGGCACTCATTGGTATAATTGTATGGGTGTTTAAACAAAAGCAAAATAGTTCAGGCGATTATTTTCTTGCTGGAAGAGATGCATCTTGGATTGCAATTGGCGCTTCTATTTTTGCTTCAAACATTGGATCTGAACATTTAATAGGGCTTGCAGGTGCAGGTGCTTCTAGTGGTATGGCAATGGCTCATTGGGAAATCCAAGGTTGGATGATCCTAATTCTAGGGTGGGTGTTTGTCCCTTTCTATACTCGAAGTATGGTGTACACAATGCCCGAATTTCTTGAAAAAAGATACAATTCTGAATCTCGCACAATTCTATCTCTTATCTCACTCGTAAGTTATGTGTTAACAAAAGTAGCCGTAACAGTATATGCTGGTGGATTGGTATTTAAAGAGGTATTTGGTATTGAAACCATGTGGGGGATCGACTTCTTTTGGATTTCTGCCATTGGACTGGTTTTATTAACAGCTGTTTACACCGTTGTTGGTGGAATGAAATCTGTTTTATATACATCAATCCTGCAAACACCTATACTCTTGATTGGTTCGATAATAATTCTTGTATTAGGATTGCGAGCTGTTGGCGGTTGGGATGAAGTCTTGAGAATTACTAGCGCTGTTCAAGTAAATGAACATGGAGATTCAATGATAAATCTTATTCGGAGTAATAGGGATGCCGATTTCCCTTGGTTAGGAGTGTTCTTTGGATCAGCCATTATTGGATTTTGGTATTGGTGTACCGACCAGTTCATTGTGCAACGGGTACTGTCTGGTAAAAATGAGAAAGAAGCACGTAGAGGAACTATTTTTGGTGCCTATTTGAAATTAACGCCTGTTTTCTTATTTCTGATTCCTGGAATGATTGCTTTTGCAATGGCTCAAAAGGGTGTTGTAATTAATGGTGAGGTGTTTTCTTTGTCATCGGCCGATGCTGCTTTTCCAACTTTGGTTGCCACGTTATTACCTGCTGGAGTAAAAGGTCTGGTAGTTTGTGGTATTCTTGCGGCTCTTATGAGCTCATTAGCATCATTGTTTAATTCATCATCAATGTTGTTTACCATCGACTTTTATAAGAAATACCGCCCCCAAGCAAGTGAGAAAAAATTGTTAAGTGTAGGCCGTATTGCAACTATTGTTGTAGTTGTATTGGGTATTTTATGGATTCCTATTATGAGGAGTATCGGAAGTGTTTTATATACTTATTTGCAAGATGTTCAATCGGTATTAGCACCGGGAATCGCTGCTGCCTTTTTATTGGGTGTTATATCAACCAGAGCTACACCTAAAGGAGGTATGTGGGGAATGATTGTTGGATTTATTATTGGTGTTTTCCGTTTGGGAGCTAAAGTATTTTATACTCAATCTGCCAAAGCCGATGGATTTACCGATGTGAAACTTTGGGCAACAAACTCAGGAGTCGACAATCCTTTCTATTTCTTGTTCTACGACGTGAATTGGCTATTCTTTAGTGGCGGTATGTTAGTCGTTTGTATTTTGGTAATTGTTGCAATTAGTCGCTTTACAGTTGCTGCTCCTGCGGAACAAATAGTGGGATTAACTTTTGGTTCTGCCACAGAAGAACAAAAATTAGCAACCCGAAAAAGTTGGGGAAAATGGGAAGTAATACACAGTGTTATTATTGTAGGTATTACCGTTGTTTTCTACATCTACTTCTGGTAAAATAAATTTTAAATTTTAGAAATTAAGATATGAATACAGAAAAAAAATCAGTTTGGTTTATTACAGGAAGCCAACACCTATACGGTCCGAAAACACTTCAACAAGTTGACGAAGATTCAGCAATAATTGTAAAAGAATTAAATGCAAATGCGAATTTGCCCATCGAATTAGTTTTTAAACCAGTTGTGAAATCACCCGATGAAATTCTTGACATTTGTATTGAAGCAAATTCTGATAAAAATTGCATCGGTATAATTACTTGGATGCATACTTTTTCACCCGCTAAAATGTGGATTGCAGGTTTAAAAGCACTTCAAAAACCATACATGCATTTGCATACACAATTCAATCGTGATTTGCCATGGGCTGAGATAGATATGGATTACATGAATTTGCATCAAAGTGCACATGGTGGACGCGAGTTTGGTTTCATTAATGCACGCATGCGTAAAAACCGTAAGGTAGTTGTTGGCCATTGGAACGATATTGTTGTTCAAAAGCAAGTAGCAGATTGGTGTCGAACTACTGTTGGATGGAATGAATCACAAGTGTTAAAAGTGGCTCGTTTTGGCGATAACATGCGTAACGTAGCCGTAACAGAAGGTGATAAAGTTGAAGCTCAAATCAAATTTGGTTGGGAAATTCATGCTTATGGAGTTGGTGACTTAGTTAATTATGTTGAAAAAGTTACCGATGCCGAAGTTTTAGCTTTGTATAACGAATACGAAAATGTATATGATGTAGCCGATAATTGTAAGCCGGGTAAAGAATACCACAACAATGTATTGGTTCAAGCTCGTTACGAAATAGCCTTGAAACGTTTCATGGAAGAAGGTGGTTTTGGAGCATTCACAACGAATTTTGAAAACTTAACCGGATTGGCTCAATTGCCAGGTTTAGCTTCACAGCGTTTAATGGCTGCAGGTTATGGCTTTGGTGCCGAAGGCGACTGGAAACAAGCTGCATTGTTACGCATTATGAAAAAAATGTCGGAAGGTTTAGAAGGTGGAAATTCATTTATGGAAGATTACACCTATCATCTAGATCCTGCAAACGAAGGTGTTTTAGGTTCTCATATGTTAGAGATTTGTCCTTCAATTGCAGCCCAAAAACCACGACTAGAAGTTCATCCATTGGGAATTGGGGGCAAAGAAGCTCCTGCTCGGTTGGTTTTCGAAAGTGCAACTGGCGATGCTATGAATGTTACCTTAATTGATATGGGTAACCGTTTCCGAATTATTGTGAATACCTTGGATGTGATTGAACCATTGGCTAATCTTCCAAAACTTCCAGTAGCTTCTGCATTCTGGAAAACACATCCAAATTTGGCCGATGGTGCCGCTGCATGGATCTATGCTGGAGGTACACACCATTCTGCTTTTTCATTAGCCTTAACCCCTGAATACATTGAAACATTTGCCGAAATGGCCGATGTTGAATTTGTATTAATCGGAAAAGAAACTTCAGTTTCAGAACTCAAAAAAGAGTTGCGTTGGAACGATGTTTACTATTTATTAAACGGAAGTTTAAAAGCATAAACTGAATAATTAATAAAATCCCTGAATTTTTTTATTCAGGGGTTTTTCAAAGAAATAAGCACAATATGTTGGAGCAACTTAAAGATGAGGTATACAAAGCAAATCTCGATTTGGTAAAACATGGTTTAGTCATTTTTACTTGGGGAAATGCAAGCGCTATCGACCGCGAAAAAGGCTTATTTGTGATTAAGCCAAGTGGAGTAGATTACGAAATGATGAAAGCCTCTGATATGGTGGTTTGCGATATGGACGGAAACGTTGTTGAAGGAAGTCTTAAACCATCATCTGATATGCCCACACATTTGCATTTGTACCAAAACTTCAAGGAAATTGGTGGTGTTATTCACACCCATTCAACCAATGCAACAGCGTGGGCACAAGCGGGTGTTGGTATTCCAAACATTGGAACAACTCATGCCGATTATTTTGCCAATGAAATTCCATGTACTCGTCAAATGAATGAAGATGAAATTTTTGGTGCTTACGAAAAAGATACAGGAAAAGTAATTGTTGAATGTTTCGATGGCAAAAATCCCAATGAAATTCCTGGTGTATTAGTTCATAATCATGGCCCATTTTCATGGGGGAAAGATGTGCACGATGCTGTTCACAATGCCGTGGTAATGGAACAAGTTGCTAAAATGGCTTTTATTTCATTTGCAGTAAATCCCGATTTACAAATGAATCCGCATCTGATTAAAAAGCATTACGAACGCAAGCATGGAAAAAATGCCTATTACGGGCAATAATACCCCCCAGCCCCCTAAAGGGGGAGTTTTAGTGGGTTGGATTATTGTGTCTTGCATTTTTTTAAGAGCTAAATTGAAATAGTAAGATAGAAACTATCAAAGTTGGTAGTTCCTTAAAGTCCCCCTTTAGGGGGTTTAAAATAAATAAGATGAAAAAATACGTTATAGGTTTAGATTATGGTAGCGATTCGGCTCGTGCATTAATTGTTGATGCTTCGAATGGTCAGGAAATGGCTACTTCTGTAAAATATTACCCTCGTTGGACCGAAGGTAAATATTGCGATCCTGCTAAAAATCAATATCGTCAGCATCCCAAAGATTATTTGGAAGTGATGGAAGCTTCAATTGTTGAGGCTCTTGCTGCATGTGAACCATCAGTAGCTGAGAATGTAGTTGGAATCTCTTTCGACACTACAGGAAGTACTCCTGCATTAACAGATGCTAACGGTACACCTTTGGCAATGTTAGCTGAATATGCCGAGAATCCTAATGCAATGTTTATTCTTTGGAAAGACCATACTGCCATTAAGGAGGCCGATGAAATTAACGAATTGGCACGCAAGTGGGAAATTGATTTTACAAAATACGAAGGCGGTATCTATTCTTCTGAATGGGTTTGGGCAAAAGTATTGCACATGTTACGTATCGATTCTAGTTTGAAAAATAAAGCTGTTTCGTGGGTTGAATATTGCGATTGGTTGCCTGCTGTTTTAACAGGTAAATCTGCTTTGAAAGAACTCAAAAGAAGTCGTTGTGCAGCGGGTCATAAAGCATTATGGCACCCCGATTGGAATGGACTTCCACCCGAAGAATTCTTAGTAGAGCTTGGTCCTGAATTGGCTGATCTTCGTTCTAATTTGTTTGACGAGACTTATACTAGCGATGAGGCTGTTGGTAACTTAACAGCTGAATGGGCTGCAAAACTTGGACTACCTCAAAATGTTGTAGTTGGTGTTGGTGCTTTCGATGCCCACATGGGTGCTGTTGGTGCCGAAATTGAACCCAACTCATTGGTTCGCATTATGGGAACATCTACTTGCGATATTATTGTTTCGTCATACGAATCGGTTGAAGGAAAACTAATCCCAGGAATTTGTGGACAGGTTGATGGTTCTGTTATTCCAGGAATGGTTGGACTCGAAGCGGGTCAGTCAGCTTTTGGAGATGTTTATGCCTGGTTCAAAAATGTATTGAGTTGGCCTTTGCAATTTCTTGATGACGATGAGCAACGTAAACTAATCGAAGATAAAATTATTCCTGCTCTATCTGACGAAGCTGCAAAAATACCCGTTGAAGAATCAACAATTGTAGCTACTGATTGGTTGAACGGACGTAGAACTCCCGATGCCGATCAGAACCTGAAAGGTACTATCACTGGGTTGAATTTAGGTTCTTCAGCACCACGTATTTTCCGAGCTTTGGTAGAAGCTACTGCCTTTGGTTCAAGAGCTATTGCCGATCGCTTTTTAGAAAATGGTGTAGCCGTTGATTCTGTTGTTGCCATTGGAGGAGTTGCAAAGAAATCTCCATTTGTAATGCAAACCATGGCCGATGTAATGAACATGCCCATTAAAGTGGCTAGTGCCGATCAGTGTGTCGCATTGGGGGCCGCAATGTTTGCTGCCGTTGCATCAGGAGTTTATGCCACAACCGAAGAAGCCCAAAAAGCAATGGGTCAAGGTTTCGAAAAAGAATACCTCCCAATTGCTGATAATGTGAAAGCTTACGCTGAAATTTATAAAGAATACCAAAAATTAGGAAACATTTAAATGTCAATTGACGAATGACTAATGTCAAAAGTCTGTTGAATAAACTTTATAATTATGAAATCAATTCTTATTTCAACGCTACTTGTTGTATTTGCCATATTACAAGTTAATGCTCAAAATACATTGGATCTAGATTTAGATCAGGCTAAAACAACTATCAATAAAAATATTTATGGGCATTTTTCAGAACACCTTGGAACATGTATCTATGAAGGAATATATGTTGGCGAGGATTCTGATATACCCAATATTGAAGGATACCGTACCGATGTAGTTGAAGCATTTAAAGAAATGAAAGTGCCCGTTTTGCGTTGGCCTGGAGGTTGTTTTGCAGACACTTATCATTGGAAAGATGGAATAGGGCCAAAAGAAGACCGTCCATCAATAGTGAATGTTTTTTGGGGAGGTGTAACGGAAGATAACAGTTTTGGAACCCATGAATTTTTAAATTTCTGCGAACTTGTTGGAATTCAACCTTACTTAAGTATAAATGTGGGATCAGGTACTGTTCGTGAGGCCGCAGAATGGGTTGAATACGTTACTTCGTCAAACGAAAGTCCAATGACTGATTTGCGTAAGAAAAATGGTAGAGAAGATCCATGGGATGTTAAATTTTGGGGAATTGGAAACGAAACTTGGGGATGTGGCGGCGACATGACTCCTGAATACTATGCCAATATTTATCGTCATTTTGCAGGATATGTTCGAGGAAATGATTTACAGAAAATTATTTGCGGTCCTTCTTCAGACGACACCAATTGGACCGAAAAAATTATGGAAGGGATGCAAGGTAAAATGCACATGATGCAAGGTATGTCGATGCACCATTATACTTTGCCAACCAATAGCTGGAGTGGAAGCAAAGGTTCTTCTACTGAGTTTGGTGAAGAAATGTGGTTTAAAACCATTCGTAATACTATGGTTATTGATCAATTAATTAACGATCACCTTGCTGTAATGGATAAATACGATCCTGAAGGAAATGTGAAATTGATAGTTGACGAGTGGGGAACTTGGTACGATAAATTAGAAGGTTCAAAAGATGGTTTCTTGCAACAGCAAAACACCGTTCGCGATGCTGTTGTAGCCGGAATTAATTTGAATATTTTTAACAATCATGCCGATAGAATTAGCATGGCAAATATTGCTCAGGTAGTAAATGTGTTGCAAGCTATGATTCTTACAAATGGAGCTCAAATGGTTAAAACACCTACTTATTACGTGTTTAAAATGTACAATGTACACCAGGATGCCACTCTGATTCCTTCAAAATTGAACACTGAAAATTATGAGTACAATGGAGAATCTATTCCTGCTTTAACTGCTTCGGCTTCTGTAAAAGATGAAGTTGTTAGTATTAGCCTTTCAAATTCAAACCCAAACAAAGCAATAACAATTGAATGTGAACTTGGAAATGAAGATTTGAAATTGATTTCAAGTCAAATTGTAACTGGTGAGAAAATTACAGATTACAACGATTTTGGTAAGGATGAGAAAGTAACTGTAGTCGATTTTAAAACAGAAGAAGCTAAACAAGGGAAATTAAGTTTAGAAATTCCTGCACATTCGGTTGTTTTGGTTCAACTTAAATAATTATACTTCATTAACTATAAAAAAATGACTAAACTTTTAACTTCAAAGGGAATCGTATTGACCATGTTAAGCATTGTGCTTTTTGGTTGTACTCAAAAAGAACCTTCGGTTTTTACCGAGGCTGTTTTAGCGATAGATGAAACTGAATTCCAAAAAACACTCGACAATAAAGAAGTGAATCTCTACACTTTAGTGGGAGAGAATGGAATGGGAATGAAAGTGACCAACTACGGAGCACGTATTGTTGCATTATGTGTGCCCGATAAAAATGGTAATCAAGTTGATGTAGTTTTAGGTTACGATAATTTAGACGATTATAAATCTTTACGCGAAGCCTATTTAGGTGCAGCAATCGGACGCTATGGTAATCGTATTGCGAAAGGTAAATTTTCGTTGGGTGATCAGGAATTTCAATTGCCACAGAATAATGGTGAGAATGCATTGCATGGTGGACCTTCAGGTTACCACGACAAAGTTTGGGATGTATCAAATGTAAGCGATTCAAAAATTGTATTTACCATGGAATCACCCGATGGAGACCAAGGATATCCTGGGAACCTAAGTATTTCAATGTCGTATGAAATTTCAGCTGAGAATGAATTGATAATTGACTATAGTGCATCAACTGACCAAGTAACAATTTGTAACCTAACCAATCATTCTTATTTCAACCTTTCTGGCGATGGAGCTGCAACCATAAACGATCATGTGTTAACCATTAATTCTGATTTAATAACTCCGGTTGACGAGTCGTTAATACCAACGGGTGAATTAATGCCTGTTGAGGGAACTGCTTTTGATTTTAACGAACCTACTGTAATTGGCGATAGAATTGAAGAGGATCATATTCAATTAAAGTACGGAAACGGATACGATCATAACTGGATTGTAAATAAAACGCAAGAAGGAATTGAACTTGTTGCATCGGTATATTCACCCATTACAAATATTCAAATGGATGTATTATCTGATCAACCAGGACTTCAGTTTTATGGTGGTAACTTTCTAACTGGAAAAGAAATTGGGAAAGCAGGTAAAGCCTATCCTTTTAGAAGTGCTCTTTGTTTGGAAACACAACATTATCCCGATTCTCCAAATCAGGCGCATTTTCCAACAACAACTTTATTGCCCGGAGACATCTATAAACACGTTTGTATTTACAAGTTTTCGGTTAAACAATAAAAATTAATAAAAGTCGAATTAAAAGCCATTCTATTTCTAGGGTGGCTTTTTCTTTTATTGCATAATTTTAGAACAATAGATCGTCTTATTTTAAGGTGTAATACTAACTATCAAAATAATTTTGTATAGTAAGTTAATTGCAAGAACAGATGTGATGTTGTATTTAATTCGAATTAACTATTATGATATCAGCCACCTGCCCTTTAATGCTTACATTTCAATGCGATATATACTGAATCACGAAATTTGTTTGTTAAATGTCAAATAGAAGTTATTTTTGGAACTTATTAAAACCGATATTCCGATGAAAATCTTAACAGTATTTGCTTTAGCGCTTATCTTATTTAGTGCAAATGGACAATCAACTCATAACTGGAATCAATATTTAGGACCCCATAGAAATGCAACAATAACGGATGCAGGCATTTCGCGCACCTGGCCTGAAGAAGGACCAAGCAAAGTTTGGGAATTTCCTTTGCAATCGGGTTATGGAGGAGCAGCAATATACAACGACGAAGTTTTTGTATTGGATCGAAACGTTGGGGAGTCGGATGTTTTGAGGTGTATCGATTTTGAAACTGGGAAGGAAAAATGGAATTTCGAATATGAGGCTAAGGGTAGGTTGCCATATCCTGGATCAAGAGCAACACCAACTGTTGATGAAAATTATGTTTGGAGTGTTGGGCCTCATGGCCATATGCATTGCGTTGATAAAAACTCGCACCAATCAGTTTGGTCGCATAAGCTTTTAGAAAAATATGGTGGAGAACTTCAACGATGGGGATTTTCATTGTCTCCAATTGTTTATAATGATTTGGTAATTGTTGCACCTCAAGGTGAAAAATCGGGCGTTGTCGCTTTTAATAAATTAAGCGGTGAAGTGGTTTGGGAGAGTAGACCTCTAACAGGTCAACGATTTCATGTGTCGCCAACAATGGGGAATTATGGTGGAGTTGATCAGGTAATAATGATCAGTTCATGTCATAAAGGCGATGGCTTAACTACCGACGAAGTAATTGCTTTTGAGGTGAATACGGGGGCTGAATTGTGGAAGTACGAAGGGCTAAACTCATTTGCCAGCATCAATCCTGCCATTATAGTCGACGATAAAAGGTTATTGTTGTCGGAATGCGCATATAATGATAAATACAATCCGGTTTCTGTAATGTTGGAAATAACAAAAATAGGAGATAAGTTTAACATAGAAGAGTTATTTTTCAATACAGCGGCAGGTAGTAAAATGCATCCACCGGTTATTTTCGACAACCACATATACCTTAATAATACCAAACGTCCGGGAATGCAAATGACATGTTTGACTATGGACGGCGAAGTGGTTTGGGAAGATGATGCAGCACCGGGTTTTGGATTGGGAGCAATAATTATGATCGATGGTTTAATCATTAATCAGAATGGTGA
>JAQIBQ010000042.1 GCA_027859005.1 Prolixibacteraceae bacterium
ACCGAGATGTTTAACAATTTTGCAATTGCTTTATTGTTCATTTCATCAAATCGTTTTAATACAAAAATAGTTCTGCATCGATCGGGTAGTTCTTGAAGTGCTTTCTCTATAATTTGCTCTAAATCTTCTCGCTCCATTAATTCCTGAGCTGAAGGATAATTGTCGATTTTTGATTGGAGAACTTCTTGTTTATAATTCTTTTTAAAGTATTCAGTGACCGATTCTTAACCATTGTATACATGTAGTATTGTATATTTTCAATAGTAGAGAGCCTGTTCCAATTCTCCCATAAATAAGCAAAGCAATCTTGAACAATATCTTCAGCCGTACTTTATTATCTAGTTACAGGTTAAAACCCTGCAATTTGCTTTCAGCGATTTTCAATTTATTGCAGTTACTTTAGTTTCTATAACTATTGAATCAAAGATTAATAAATATTAGATTCTAGACATTAGACCATTTTTTTTTTTTTTTAATCTAAAGTCTAGTATCTAAACTCCATATTTTCATGAATTTCATTCATTTTTTAAACCTATGTATTTTCAATGCATAGTGGTTTAGTTATATATCTTAAAGCATGCCTGCACAAAGGCGCATAATACTTTCTCAAAAATATGATTATAACTTTCGGTGGTTTCTCTGAGGTTTGTTAATGGATTGATTGCTTTTTGGTTTTAGTTAATCAAACATATATCTACTTAGCCTAAGTAGTTATAAGGGTGCAAAAACTTAGAATGGACCAACTATAAAAAGCGATCAATCTTTGGATTGAACAAGTTTTTAGTAAACGATTCTATTAGAGATGTAAGTAATAACTTCTTCTGGGTCGCTAATGTCCGTTTTTGTTTGTAATACCGATAAAGGTGTTCCTTCAATTATAATCACTTTAAATGTATACAAGCCTTTAGGTGCTTCGGTGTTGTTTGCACCATCGTCAACCCATCGAAAAGTAATGTCAATTCTTCCCATGAATGCATCAAAGTCGATATATTCGGTTGTGCTGTTGTTTAACCAGGTGTAGGGTAGTTGGTTAAAGCTTTGTTCGTCGGAACCTTCGTTGCGTAGCATATAAACTAAAACGGCACCATTTACATAGATATTCTCCGTTAGTTCAGGAACAATAAGTGAGGTAGTAAAACCATCAATATTACCGTCCCAAGCAGAGGGTTCAATATCGTAAATAGCAACACCAACATCGGAAATTCCATCTTGACCATCAATCCCATCATAGCCTTTGGGGCCAATGCAACTCACACTTGCTGTTAGTAGTGCAACTATTGAAATTAGTAAGGTAATTGTTTTCATAGCTTGTGTTTTTAAAAAAAGTTAAAAATTTGTGTTTCGTTGGAATAAAGACAATAATTAGGCCATACGAATAAGTGATTTCAATTTTGCGTATTTTTAGGTATGAAAATGAAACGTATTATAGTTCTTATTTTGTTGCTAAATAGCTTGTTTTACTGTACCGTATATAGTCAAAACAGTGCTCAAAATACTTTTAATAAATCTTCGCAACTTGAAGAAGATAATGAAAAAGTTGAGGTTTCTGAAAGTTTTACCAATAAAATACTGAAAGCTGCGATGCGTTTATCGGGCGTTAAAAAGAACATGAATTTGCAAAGGATGTATACGAAACAGCTGAGATCTAAGCCTGCTGTGCCTCCAAAAAAAATCTACAAAAAGTACAAGGTAAGTAAAGAGCTTGTAGATGGTAGAAATGTTTGGAAAATTGAACCGAAAAAAAACGGAACGAAACAGTACATACTCTATTTTCATGGTGGGGCATATGTTTTGAATTTTGAGTCAATTCATTGGTCTTATTTATCAAAATTGATTGATGCTTTAAATTGTACAATTATAGCACCTGATTATCCGCTTACGCCTGAGAATTCAGTGAGTCAGGTTTTCGATTTTATTTTTCCATTGTATAAAAGGATAGAAGCCAAAGTTGGTGCAAAAAATATATCGTTAATGGGCGATTCTGCCGGTGGTGGAATTTGTTTTGCATTAGCACAGAAGATTAGAAACGAAAATTTGGAGCAACCAAAGCGAATCTACCTGTTATGTCCATGGTTGAATGCAAATTTGAATAATGAAGAAATAGTTAAAATTGACAAGCATGATCCAATTTTAAATGTTTCAGGCTTACAAGAAATAGGGGAGGCATATGCTGGGATGTTAGGAACGAATCATTATTTAGTTAGTCCAGGAATTGGCAATGTTCGAAACTTAGCACCTGTTACGCTATTTGTTGGAACACATGAAATACTATACCCCGATTGTAAGTTGCTTGTAACGAAAATGCAGGAAGAAGAAGGCGTGATTAATTACTTTGAATATCCATTTCAGTTTCACACATTTATGTTTTTCCCAATTGCTGAGTCGGAAGATGTATTGCAAAAAATTAGAGCTGATTTCTAGCTTCTGATTGGTAAAGTGAAATAAAAAGTCGATCCGTTTCTAAGCTCTGATTCAACCCAAATTTTTCCCCCCATTTGATTAATTAGACTTTTGCAAATAGCTAAGCCAATTCCGGTTCCTCTGTATAATTTCGAATTGTCTTTTTCGCTTTTGTAAAAATGCCCAAATATTTTTTCTTTTTCTTTTTCAGAAATACCAATGCCATTATCAGTTACGAAGAACTGTACTTCGGTTTGAAAAGAATCGAAACCGTAAGTGACCATGCCTTTGTCTGAATATTTAAACGCATTGCTTAATAAATTAACCATTATTTGTCGGAAACGTGCGGCATCGTTATTTATGAATGCTTCTTGAGTTTCGTTATGGTTTTTATAGTTAAACCCAAGTCGGTTGTTGTTTTCAATTTCGAAGAGGTGGAATAATTCGGCGAGTACTTTATTGACACTAAAATCACTTTTTGAAAGAACCAGTTGTTTTGCTTCAATAATAGATATATCGATAATATCGTTTATTAGAAAATTCAAATTCTTTCCATTTGTTTTGATTTGCTGAATGTATTTATGTTTTTTTTCTTCTAATAAATCTTTATTGGCAAGCATCGCTGAAAACCCTATAATCGCATTCATTGGAGTTCTGATTTCATGACTCATATTAGCAAGAAATGCAGATTTTAATTTATCTGATTCCTCTGCTTTTTCACGAGCTTCTTCCAATTGTTTGGTTCGGTCAGAAACCAATTCTTCGAGTTGATTACGGTGAATTTCTAATTCGTTATTCTGCACCGTTATCTCAACCTGTTTCTCTTCCAGTAAAATATTCAACTTGGTCAATTCACTTGTTCTTTTATCAACTTTAGCCTCTAAGGCTTTATTCTCTTTGCTTAGTGAAATAAATCGAATGGTTAAAATAGTAGCACTTAAAATGAAAATAAAGATGAAGATGAAAAGTTTGAATGCAAACGTATTCCACCAAGGAGGATGTATTACAATAGTAAGTTTTTTAGCTTCTTTGCACCATACCCCATCGTTATTAGAGCCCATAACCATGAACGTATAGTTTCCTTCTGTTAAGTTGGTATAAGTAGCTGATGTTGCATTTCCTGCAGCTATCCATTCGGTGTCGTATCCATCCAATTTGAATTTGAAGGTGTTTTTTTCCGAATTCAAATAATTAAGGGCCGAAAAACTTATTGTGAAATCGGTATTCGGAAAATTAAGGTCAATTCTCTTGGTTAAATTCAAGTTACCATTGAATGATCGATAGGTAGAATATTTATTTGGTATTGATTGTTGAATTAGCAGGTTTGTTAAAACAACGTCAGGTTTTATCGTATTTATTTTTACACTATCGGGATGAAATTTTGTATATCCATTTGATGAACCAAAATACAAGTATCCTTCTGCGTTTTTATAGGCCGAACGGTTTTTAAAATCATTTGCAGGCAGTCCATCTGCCATAGAGAAATTTTGAAAAATTGGATTGGAAGGATGATTAATTCCGTTGTTAAATTTTGATATCCCTTTGTTCGTACTTATCCATAAGTTACCGTGTTCGTCTTCTAATATTGCCTGAATGGTGTTGTCTGGTAGGCCGTCTTCTGTAGTATAAATTTTTAGCAAATTGAATGCAGAATCAAAAAGTTCAAGTCCTGCATTGGTTGCTAGCCATAAATTATTGTTACTGTCTTCAAAAAGTGACGTAATATTTCCCCAATGAAATTCTTCAGTATTTCTTCGAGTTATATGATCAAAATTATCTTTTTCATAATTGTATTTGTCCAAAATGTTATACAATGAAATATACAATTCACCACCTTTTGTTTCTAAAATATAGTTCATGCTTTTTCCACTCAAACTATTTGGATCATCGTTTTTCTTGTATACTTTGAACGTTTCAGTTTCATAATTGAATAAATTCAGACCTCCAGAAACGGTTCCAATCCATAAATTGTTTTTTGAATCTTCAACTATACTAAAAACATTAGCGCTTCCAATTGAGCCCACTTTATCGCTTGGTGTATATCGTTTGAAATTATTGCTTTTGTAATTGAATTTATTTAGACCGCCAGCCCAAGTTCCAACCCATAAGTTCCCTCTACTGTCTTTGTTTATACTTAATATTGGGTTCGATGCAATTGAAGTAGTATCGTTACTTTTGTAATGATAATGATTAAATGTTCCAGTTTTTTTTGTTATTCGATCTAAACCGCCTTCAGTACCAATCCATAAATATTCTTCTTCTTCATAAAAGGTATTTACAAGACTATTATTGATTGATGATTCATTTAAGTATCGTTCGGTTTCATTATGAAATGGTTTTGATCTGTCACTATAATAGTTTAATCCATTGCCTTGAGTTCCTACCCAAATGTCGTTCAGTTTGTCTACAAATAAGCAAGAAATGGAATTATCGCTAAGTGTGTTTTTTATTAGTGGGTCGTTCTTAATTTGTTTAAGATCTAATTTGTTTTTGTTGAAGTTTTCAAGATTTAAGATGTATATTCCTTCTTCTGAAGATTGCCCAATCCAAAGTTGATTCGACTGGTCGGCAATGAGATCAACAATTGTACCATCAATTATTTTGGTAAAATAGTAATTGTTGTTCTTTAAGTTGGTGGAGTTCAGGCCGTTCATGGAGGTTCCCACCCATATTCTTTTTTTGTAATCTTCAAAAATACAGGTTATGTCGTTGCCTGAAATCGCTCCTTCATTTTTGGATGATTGAAAAATAGTAAAGGTGTGGTTTGTTTTATTAAATAGGTTTAACCCTTTTTTAGTACCTATCCAAAGCTTATTGTCGGAGTCTACAGTAATGGTATTAACATAGTCGTTTGATAAGCTATTTTCCCATTCTTTATTTGCAGAGTATGCTTGAATTGCATTAGTTGCAAGGTTGTATTCAATAAGTCCATGATTTGTCCCAAACCAAAAGATACTGTCTTTATCTTGAGTAATACATAATACAGGGTGAGGAGAAAGGATTGTATCCATGTACATTTCTTCAGTATGAATATCGAAAGTGTACAAACCAATATCAGTTGCAATCCACATTGAATTTTCATTACGCTGTATTATATAGTTAATTGTAATGTTCCCTAAACTTGATTTTCTATCGGTAAGTGGGCGGTAAGTTTTGAAGTTAGATCCATCGTATCTGTTAAGTCCATCGGATGTTCCAACCCAAATAAACCCTGTTTTGTCTTGCATAATACAGCGTACCCAGCTGTTTGACAATCCCTCTGTAGTCGTAATTCTTTTGAAAGAATAATTCTGTCCAAACGATTGAAAGCAATTTATTATTATAAAAAAATAAAGAAATAATGCACCCGTTCTCATCTTATCTTAATTTCCACGAAAAGATATATAAAATTAAGTAAAAAGTGTTATTTGGTTCGAATTATTATGCTAAGTGTATGTTTATTGTATAGATTGTAATAGAATTCTAGTGATTAAAAATTTATTTTTTCATAGGCTGGGATATCTTTCCAATGCCATTTTTTAAGTATAGTTCCTTCCTTGGTTAGTACTAAGCCTGGATTTGATCTTATTATGGTTTTTAATGTGATTTCGTCACAAAAGAAGAACTGATAGGGGGGATAATATTCGTTGATGAAATTGTTTATATCGTTGTCGGTTGAAGAAGTTAAGCAAATGAAATTCATTCCTTCATCTTGAATTCTCTGCGCCAAAGTATTTAGTTCATTTTGAGTTTTTTTGCTCGACTTAGAAAGGTTGTTAGTGACTAAAATGAAAGTATATCCAGGATCGTACAAATAGAATTCACTAATATCTTCTCCAAAATTATTTTCAATGGTAAAATTGTGAATAGGAGGGTGGTACCCTTCTTCAACTAAGATTGACTTTGAATCGACATATTCCCAGTTTAGTGTATCTTTCCAGGGATAGTTTGAGTCGTCAAACTCTTTTGTTTTTTGTGTATTCTTGTTTTTATAAATGAATTCAGTTTTATAAACATCTGAAGGAGCATCTACTGGTCTTTCCATGCCTTCACTAATATTTACACCTACTTTATACGGACGGAAATCCAATAGAGGTAAATGATTGATTGAATAATATTGAATGAAACCTAGAGCAAGCAAGAAGAATGCAAAATATCCATTTTGAAACTTCGGCTTGATTGCATTGCTATATTTTGCCCTGTTTATAAAAATGAAAACAGCTAAAAATGATAAAAATATGTTTTTGTAAAAGGTTTCCCAATTTGATATTACCCAGGCATCGCCAAAACACCCACAATCTGTAACAGGGTTTGCAATTGCAATCCATAAGGTAAAAGGTAAAAAGAACGCCATGAATAGCAATACTAACCACGAAAAAATTTTCATTCGATAATTGAACAAGAGTGCTATGCCAATGCCAAATTCAACAAGCGACATCAATATTGCTAATCCAAAAGCAAGGTCGTTTGCCCAATTGGTACCAAATACTGAAAAATAATCGGTGAATTTATAAGTTGAACCTAAGGGATCTACGCCCTTTACGAATCCAGAAAAAACAAAAGTAAGTCCAATTAAAATTCGTGCAATTTCACGTAAAAGCTTCATGTTATTTTTTTTCAGTTAAACATAGGTATAACGAAATAGTTGCGAATATGTATCAGTCTATGCTTCTCCAAATTCTATTTTTATCATTCCAAACACAGCATAATTAATCATATCAAGGTAATTGGCATCAATTCCTTCCGAAACTAATGTCTGGCCTTTGTTATCTTCAATTTGCTTGGTACGTTTCAATTTCATTAAAATTAAATCGGTATATGAACTAGTTCGCATGTTTCGCCACGCTTCACCATAGTCGTGGTTTTTTTCCATCATTAATTCTTTTGCAGTACTTAAATTTGCCAAATATTTTTCCAAGGTTTCTTTGTGGCTCATGTCTTCTTCTTCCGAAGGTCCCATTTCTAATTGTATTATTGCCATTGAACAATAATTAATAATCCCAATAAATTCGGAACGAATATCGTCGCCAATTTTCTGGGTGCCTTTGTCTTCAATGCTTCTGATTCGTTGGGCTTTAATGTATATTTGGTCGGTCATTGAACTTGGACGAAGAATTCGCCATGCAATGCCATAATCTTTCATCTTTTTCTCGAAAAGAGAACTACATATTTTTATTACTTGATCGTATTGTTCGCTTGTTTTCTGCATGAGAGCTTTATTTTGGTCAATAAAAGTAGAAAAATTTGGGAACTTTGAAATTGAAATATTGTAGATTTGTGAAGGGTTTTCCCGCGAAACGTTGAGTATTAGCTATGTTGATTGATCCACCTGAAAAGAACTATTTTATTAAAAAAAATTCCATTCAATACAATGGAAAATTAATTGACCTATCGCGACCACTGGTTATGGGAATTTTAAACCTTACGCCCGATTCGTTTTACGATGGTGGACGTTATGCAACCATTAACCATGCAGTTAATCATGTTGGCCTAATGATACAACAAGGTGCAAGCATTATCGACATTGGTGCCTGTTCTACTCGGCCAGGTGCCGAAGTCCTTACAGTTGAAGAGGAATTGAAAAGATTAAAGCCAGTTGTACGTCAAATAAAAAGGTCATATCCAAATGCAATTCTTTCAATTGATACATATCGTTCGGAAGTTGCTAAGCAAATTGTAGGTGAGTTTGGTGATTGTATAATCAACGATATTTCTGGCGGAACAATGGATCCGAACATGTTTGAAACTGTTGCCAAATTACGCGTTCCCTATATTTTAATGCACATTAAAGGAATTCCGGGAACAATGCAGCAAAGTCCTTCTTATGAAAATGTAACGAAAGAAGTTATAAAGCAGTTAAGTGAAGGAGTTTACAAATTACATGAACTAGGTGTAAATGATGTTGTTATTGATCCTGGGTTTGGTTTTGGTAAAACCTTAGACCATAATTTTGAGTTATTTAATCATTTAGATGCATTTCGTTTCTTTGAGCTTCCATTATTAGTTGGAATATCGCGAAAATCGATGATTTTTAAATTACTAAATAGTGAACCAAACGAGAGTCTTAACGGTACAACTGCATTAAATATTTTAGCTTTACAAGCTGGTGCCAACTTTTTAAGGGTGCACGATGTTAAAGAAGCTGTTGAAGCTGTTGACCTTTTTGAAAAAATAAAACAATTTGCTAAATGAATACTGCCTTTATAACCATACGCTTTCTCGATTTGCTAGATATTACTCTGGTTGCATTTCTGTTGTATAAAATATACTTGGCAATTAAAGGAACAGTAGCTTTTAATATTTTCATGGGCGTTTTTATTTTTTACATTGCATGGATTGTTATCAAAGGCTTAAATATGGAGCTAATGGGTAGCATAATGGGGCAAGTTATGGCTGTTGGAGTATTGGCTTTAATTGTTGTTTTTCAACAAGAAATACGAAAGCTCTTTCTAATGTTAGGCACGCGATACAATTTGAACAAAGGTTTATCTATCGAGAATCTTTTTTCAAGGGACCAACCCACCATAAGTAACGAACAAGTAAAAGATATTGTAATGGCTTGCAAAATGATGAGTCGTTCGAAAACAGGAGCGCTAATTGTTCTTACTCACAATGCTGAGTTAAATGAGTACATCGATACAGGAGAACGGATAAATGCAAAGGTTTCGGTAGCTTTATTGGAATCGTTATTTTTTAAGAACTCACCCTTACACGACGGAGGTGTAATTATTCATGCCGATCAGATTAAAGCAGCACGTTGTGTGCTTCCGGTTACAAATAAAAGACTTAAGAATAATCAGTTGGGACTGCGTCATAGAGCAGCGATAGGTATGAGCCAACAAACCGATGCTCAAGTAATAATTGTATCAGAAGAAACTGGTAGAATTTCACATGCTTACAATGGAAAGCTAAAAGAAAATGTGAACCCAATTGAGTTAACCCGATTAATTGAAGATACCTACCAAAAATAAACTTGATGAATAAAATTATTGAAATAGGAAA
>JAQIBQ010000176.1 GCA_027859005.1 Prolixibacteraceae bacterium
CCATAATAGCTTCACTCATTGTTGGGTGAGGGTGAATGGTTTTTAGTAATTCGTGTCCGGTAATTTCTAATTTACGGGCAACCACTAATTCTGCTATCATTTCGGTAACATTTCCACCAATCATGTGTGCCCCTAACAACTCACCATACTTAGCATCGAAAACCAATTTTACAAAACCATCTTTCTGACCTGCAGCACTTGCTTTACCCGATGCCGAAAAGGGGAATTTACCCACTTTAATTTCGTAACCAGCTTATTTGGCTTTTGCCTCGGTTAATCCAACCGATGAAATTTCAGGATTTGTATAAGTACAACCTGGAATGTTTTTATAATCGACTGGGCTTGGATTTTTGCCTGCAATTTTCTCAACGCAAACAATCCCCTCGGCCGAAGCAACGTGAGCCAAAGCTGGACCACCCACTATATCGCCAATGGCATGTACACTAGGAACTGAAGTTTGATAGAAATCATCGACTTTAACTTTTCCATTTTCAACTACAACACCCAATTCTTCCAATCCAATTCCTTCTAAATTTGGAGCAATGCCTACAGCTGAAAGTACCACTTCGGCTTCGTGTATTTCTTCTCCTTTTGGAGTTTTTATGGTTACTTTACACAAGTCGCCCGAAGTATCAACTTTCTCAACCGACGACTTCAACAACACTTTCATTTTAGATTTCTTGAAAGAACGAGCCAAGGCTTTTGAGACCTCAACATCTTCAACAGGAACAACATCAGGCATAAATTCAACCAAAGTTACTTTAGTTCCAATAGTATTGTAAAAGTTCGCAAATTCACTTCCTATAGCACCAGAACCAACCACAATCATAGAAGCAGGTTGCTTCTCTAAAGTCATGGCTTGGCGGTAACCAATTATTTTCTTGCCGTCTTGTTTCAAATTTGGCAATTCTCTAGAACGAGCACCTGTGGCTAGAATAATATTTTTTGCAGAAACAATTTTGGATTTACCATCGGCATCGATCACCTCAACTTCAGTTGCCGATTTCAGTTTACCAAATCCGTTTACTATTTCTATTTTATTCTTTTTGAACAGAAATTGAACACCTTTGCTCATCCCGTCGGCCACATCGCGGCTACGTTTTACCATTCCTTCGAAATTAGCTTTCACTTCTCCCGAGATGGTAACACCATAACTTTCGGCATGCTGAGCATACTCTAAAGCCTGAGCACTTTTCAATAACGATTTTGTAGGAATACAGCCCCAATTCAAGCATACTCCACCAATATTTTCTTTTTCAACAACGCCAACTTTTAAACCAAGTTGCGAAGCACGAATAGCAGCAACATATCCTCCGGGGCCACTACCAATTACTATTAGATCGAAATCCATTTTATTTGATTTTACTTTTTTGTATTAAGAATACTTACAAAACGAATAATGAGCAATTATGTTTAACTCCTCATGTAAGAAAGTTAAAGGTAAAAGTAAAAATGTATTTCAATACACTATCTAAATCAATCTTTTCAATATTTGAACTCACAAAAAAAACCACCCTTTCGAACGAAAGAGTGGTTAAAAAATATTGTAGTTGCTTCAATCCCCTATTGAATATTCAGCTTTGCAGTTTTTAATATTTTGTTAGAATTAATGTACTGAACAAAATAAAGACCTGGTTTAGCTATTCTAATTTCGGTTAAGGTTTCGCTTATATCTTTGCGAAGAACTAATTGCCCTGAGGCATTTATAACCCTAATCTCAGCTCTAGTATCAAGTTCACGTTGTACAACAATGTTACTCTCGTATGCATATATGGTAATGTTATTGAAATATTCTTCAATTCCTGTAGCATCGCTAATATCATTTGCATTGCGTGGAACAATTTTAGCTTCATTATTATCCCATAGTGCAATACCGGTTAAATTCATTATACCTTCTAACATGTTATTACCAATGTAATCAACATCATAAAAATGAGCACGAAGAAGGATGTTGCCGTTATCACTATTAAGTTGATAATTGTTCCCATTTTCAAAAATTCCTGGATTTTCAAACCTAACATGTTTGAGCAAAACAAGTTCCGATTCATAAGCTTCAAAATTAGATGTCAAATCTGATACTGATACTTCAACCGGCTCAGCTACGCTCATATCGCCAATCAACAAATCAACATTTTGGGCAGGGCTAATTTCAAGTAATCCATTGTAATCAACAAGTTTACCTGTCAAATTTCCAAAATGTTGTCCTTCAGAAAGGACTTCTGTAATTACTCCTTCCAGATCGTCAATTAAAATTCCTCCGGTTTCATCCTGAATGTATACTTGATTTCTAAATTCCATTGCAAAAGAAACAACAGCATTACCTGTAAAACGATACAGCTCATCACCAACAATACCATTACGCAGTTCAGCAATAGTGGCAACATCGGTTGGTACTATATAAATTGTGTAAGATTGCTCAACAATTTCACTTTGTTCGCCATCTACAATAGCTATTGCTTTAATGCTTGCTGTTTCACTAACAACAAATGGATTTGCATACATCATTGAAGCATTTGTTGGGTCTGTGCCATCAGTTGAATAATATACAATTGCTCCTTCGGTTGCACACGATAATGATACAACAACTGAATCCTCAAAATCGCCACCTTCTGGAGTAAAAACAGGTTCGCTAACATCTATTGGCGTATAAACAATAGTATAAATAGCTTCCACCACATTACTTGAAGTTTCATCAATAATAGCAAGTGCTTTAATTGTTGCAGTCTCTTCAAGCTTTATGGGTGCTGAATACAATAATGAATTAATAGTTGGCTCAGTACCATCGAGCGTAAAATATATTGATACTCCTTCGGTTTCACAGCTTATTGAAACGATAACAGAATCAATAAACTCACCAGAGGCAGGATCAAAAATAGGGTCAGCAATAACTATTGGTTCATTACTAATCACATAAACAGACTCGATAACATCACTTACAAAACCATCAAATATGGCTACAGCTTTAACAGTTGTTGTTTCTTCAAGTTTGAAAGTTGAAGAATACATTGCTGCATCAACTGTTGGTTCTGTTCCGTCTAGCGTATAATATATTAATGCTCCTTCGGTTTCACAGCTTATTGAAACAATAACAGAATCAATAAACTCTCCAGAAGCAGGATCAAAAATTGGATCAGTAACAACGATTGGTTCATTGCTTATCACATAAACCGACTCGATAACATCACTTACAAAACCATCAAATATGGCTACAACTTTAACCGTTGTTGTTTCTTCAAGTTTGAAAGGTGAAGAATACATTGTTGCATCAATTGTTGGCTCTGTTCCATCGATCGTATAATAAATTGACGCTCCTTCAGTTTCACAACTAATTACAACGAATACTGAATCGGCATATTCTCCTGCAACAACATCAAAAACAGGATCTTCAACAACCTTCAATGTTTCAACAATAATGCTTGGTGCACCTTCAATTTTATAATCTATAAGCGCTAAAGCATTTGCATATGGATAAATTGAAATGTAATAATTTGTTGAACTATTTAATCCATCCCATTCAAAAGAACGTTCATTTACATCAACAATTACAGCACCTATACCATCGCTTAAATCAAGGTCTAAAGCAGTTTCGACACCATCAACTGGAATTGGCAACAACGATTCACTTGTACTTATATAAATAACATATCCTTCAGCAATATCAACACTGCTATCATCCGTCCAAGTCAATGATATTGAGTTCAGAGTACTTGAATTACTTGCAAAATTGGTAACATGAGTTGCAGGTTCCGGAGCATAGGTCTTTGCTTCTGTTGTCAATCCTTCTGAAAAAATATTACTCTCGTTTACAGACCAGATCTTATAGTAATAATCCTTACTACTTTCAAGGTTGATATGGGTGAAGGTAGTATCTGATCCAACATAAACAACAGTTCCACAATCTGTTATTGTATCGCCAATAGTATATACAAGTTCATTTGTTGGATTCCCCGTTTGAACAGATTCTGAAAAGGCAATTACAACATCGTTCATATCTTCATTTTTACTCCACTCTACATTAATTTGAGAAGATGAAATTACACTAGAAGTTATTTGAACAGGAGTATCAACAAGGTCTTGAGAAGTATTATTTACAAGTTTCAATAAAATATTATCAACATAAATCATTTCGGGATTAGGTGACTGAAATGCAATTTGCTTAAAATCTAAAGTATCAAAATTTGATAAATCAAAAACAACATTGGCCCATGCACCTGGTAATATTGAATCAGAGTATAATTCAACATTTTTAGCTCCTGAAATAGAATTATCTAATTGAAGTTTTATAACGCCTTTTTCTGTTGTAAAATATGCATCGATTGCAATTGATCCAAAATTTTCAGAAAAGACGGGGGTATCGTTCCATTTTGCGATTCCACTCCAACCACCACCACTTTGATCATAAGAAAGAACCTTACTTGAATTATTACCAATGGTGTCTGGATTATCAACACTTCCAATTGGAGCACCCCATGTACTCCAGTTTTGTGTGGTTCCATCCTCAAAATCACCAAGTACCAGATCAATCGGATCACCTTCAATTAGTTTTATATTGTCTAGAAATAAACTATCGGCCACAGAAGACTGAAAGGCAATCTGCCTGTAATCAAGCACGGTAGCGTCGGACAGATCGAACTCAACACTTACCCATGTATTGGAATCTATATCGATATACTGTTCATAATTAGCAGCTCCTGAAATAGAGTTATCCATTTGAAGTTTAAATGTACCACTGTTATTTTTAAAATATACATCAACAGCTACTTTAATTGTGATTGGTGTTAATGCAGAGTTATTGTCCCATTGTTTGAAACCATTCCAAGCTCCACCACTTTGATCAAGTAAGGCAACAAAATTTGAAGTATTACCAACTTGACTAGGATTCTCTTCGACAGAAACAGGTGCACCCCATGACTCCCATGAGCCAAGTGAACCATTTTCAAAATCGGCTAATAATGTTTCAGCTGAAACATTAAACACAGCCAATAAAATTA
>JAQIBQ010000586.1 GCA_027859005.1 Prolixibacteraceae bacterium
AGTGCTAATATCCATGTGTAACTGCCCTTTTGCATAGGCACGAAGGACGATATCGTGGGTGTAAATTTTCTCAACGTTTTTACCATTAAGATTACTAGACAAAACAACCACTAAAAAAATGAAAAGTAGTATTCGATTTAATTGCAACATATTATGATGTGTTAGTAATTTTTATCTTACCACCCTGCTAAATGAATAATCGTTCCGAATCAACTTGCAATGGTACTATAGAATAGTAAAATGAAATAAGTATGCAGAGGTGGAACTTGAAAAAGACCCCACCAAATTGATGAGGTCTTCTTTCTAAATTGATCTAACTAACTAACTAACTAACTAACTAACTAACTAACCAACTAAACTACTGAACATAACCGGGATTTTGCTCCAATACTGCATCTTTATTGGCTTCAATTTCAGCAGCTGGGATTGGAAGCAAAGCATTGTAATCCTGAATATTATCCTCATTTTGAGGATTATAGAGACGTACTCTTTCAACTAATTTACCAGTACGTGATAAAGTAAGCCTGCGCTGTTCTTCATAAATCAGTTCTCTGGCCCGTTCATCTAGAATATAATCAATTGTTACATCCGCAACCGCTACAGAACTAGCCTGTGAACGAGTACGAACTACATTAATGTCTTTAGCAGCATTCGCTTTATCATTTTTTCCAAGATAAGCTTCAGCCCTTAATAAATAAGTTTCTGCTAAACGTAACAGATACATATCATGATATGTGTTTCCGGCTCCTGATGTTAGGATGCTTAATTCCTTGTTCGCAAAAATACCATCAGGATGTTGTCCCGGGGTAGTTGTTTTTGAAGGGTAAGGATACCATCTCCAATTCTGCTCTGTCCATGTAGAACTAGTGGATGTACCATCGGGCAACACTGCACTCTGCCCATAGTAGGCCGATGCAGGGTTGTTGAAAACAAGATCCCTCACAATATTGTGGGGTGCATTCCGTATGTCATTATCAAAATCACTTTGCCACAAGTCGAACAAAAAGAAATTTGTACATTTAATAAATGATACCCCACGACCACCACCATTATAATCGGATAATGGTATGCCTCTCATTCCTTCTTTCCCATCCGGATCTTTAAAGGTCATCCATCCTACTGGGTCACAATTCCGTTCCCATCGGTTTGGTCCACCTCCTGTACTTTCAAGCAAGCCCCCAAGTACATCGATTTCCATCTGGGCCACCCAAAGCGCTTCTTTGTTTCCACTTTTCCGGTTTTGATTTCCAACCTGAAATAAATCCCAGTAAGGATCTCCTGGTTGAGTGAATTTCAACATCTCATCATAAGGATCTTCACTAGCTCTTGATCCAAAACGTGAAGTCATTAAATCTGTATTTGGGTCATTGATTGTAACTGAAGCAGCTGTAATGGCCTCATCATATTTTCCTAAAGCGATCAAAGTTTCAGCCAGATAATGAGCCGCAACAACATTTGAAACTTTACCATCTGCTACTTGATCTATGGTTGGAAGGTTTGCCGTTGCGTCAGTCAAATCAGATACAATTTGATTCAGAATTTCGTCTTTTGAAGCTCGGGTAAAGTCAGCTTTTGGTTCAGCGATTTCTTCCACGATTAAGGGAACACCACCATACAAATAAACCAGATTCCGATAAGCAAATCCTCTGAAAAATTTAGCTTCTGCCTCTGCTTTTAACTTTTCAGTTTCTGTTAATTCTGAAGCGTCTAACCGTGACAACATCGTATTTGCATTTGAAATTATTTTATACCAATCTCTCCATAATTGAAAAACCGCCCAATTTGTAGGTACAAATGCAGTTGCATAATTTCCCAGTCGATCATCGGTACCTCTGCCACATACAATAATATCAGTACCAAGTAAATTTAAAGTATTCTCATATTCATCTCCATTGTATTGAATGGCACGAACACGTGCATAGAGGTCAGTAAATGAACTCTCAAAATTAGCCATGCTTACGTAAGAGTTCTCGGGACTATAGAAATCTTTTGGTACTTCTTTCAAGAATTCGTTTTCATTGCATGAAACCATCATTGAAAAGAGGAAAATGAATAGTCCGTATCTAATGTTTTTAATTTTATTTTTCATAATTTAATTGATTTAGATAATTAAAATGAAACTTCAATACCTGCAGAGACGGATTTCATAACAGGGTAACCCTGATTATTTCCAATTCCCTGACCGGTTTCAGGATCCCAACCATCCCAGTTGGTGAATGTGAGTAGGTTTTTTCCGCTAACAAAAACTTTTAGTGCACCAAATCCATATTTCTTTGCGGTAGCTGATTTTAAGTTGTAAGCAAGAGAAACATCCTGAAGTCTAACAAAGCTGCGGGTATAATAAGCTGCACCAGCAATAGCTGTAGGTGTCCATGAAACAGGGTATTTTGCATCGGGGTTCGAAACAGACCAATAGTCATAAAAATTGTACCAGTTTTGATTTTGAGCAGTACCTGTTGTTCCAGGCATACCATCTGGATTGTTACTTCCTAAATAGCCATTTTTACCCCCTTGAATAGAATTGACAAAAAACCGTAAGGTGAAACTTTTATAATTCAAGGTATTTAGAATACCAAATTGATATGCAGGTTCTTTATGTCCTAAAACTTTTCGATCACTTTCAGCACTGATAGCATAAGTATCACCTGGGTTTTGATCAACTAGCCGATATCTACCTACTCCATAGCCATCAGGTATTTCATCAGCTAACTGCCAAATACCATCAACCTCAAAATCATAAATGGTTCCTATTGATTGACCAATAAAGAGGTTGCTGGCAACTAAATCATCTTCCTTACCATCGCCATCAAGGTCTTCTCCTAATAGCTTAACAATCTTATTTTTGTTAGTTGAAAAATTAACATCAAGATCCCATCTAAAATTGGAGGTTTTTACCGGAGTTGTTTGAAGAGCAAATTCTAATCCTTGATTTGCAATTTCTCCCAGATTTGTTTTTATTCGATTAAAACCGGTCAAAGTTGGCAACACCTTATTCCATAATAAATCTGTCGTTGTTGTATTATAATACTCTACATTACCCCTGATGCGACTGTTGAGAATAGCAAAATCAAGCCCCATATTAAATCCGGCTGTTGTTTCCCATCCCAGATCATTATTTGGTAAAGAAGAGACTGATTGTCCAACTGAAGTAGGTGATCCATCACCAAAAACATATTTTGAGCTTTCTTCAGCAGAAATTCGAGCCAACGAAGTATAACGGCCTGTTTGATTCCCATTAACACCATAACTTCCTCTTAACTTAAGGTAATCAATAACGGGTACTTTAAAGAACGATTCTTCAGTCATGACCCAACCTGCGCCAATAGATGGGAAAATACCAAATTTCTTGTTTTTAGCAAATCCGCTAAATCCATCGCGACGAACAGTTCCTGTTAACAGATATTTGTTGCTGAAATTATAATTAACACGACCCATTTGATAAATTGAAGATTCTGACCAGGCATCAGAACTAATCTCTTGAATAATTGCCTGTTCCAAACTGTTGTATGATAAACCTAAATTTGGGATATCGCTACCGCTTGCCCTGGTGGCTTCGTAATCAACTGTATTATAACCAGCAACCAAAGTCACTTTTATCGAGTGATCTTGATTTATTTTTTTGTCGTAGGTTACAATATTATCCAACATGGCATCAATGGTTGAGTTATTTGATTTATAAGCAGAACCATTCAGTCCTGCCCCATAGACATTGCTTTTGGCATGATATCCTGTCCGTAGATTATTACTATAATTTACCTGATAGGTAAGTCCTTTAATTTGAGGAATTGAAAGAATGGCAAAGAAATTTCCTGACAAATTGTTATTCGTCTCTTTGTCTTCTGAGCTAGGGGATAAAAATGGATTTAACTGATAACTATTAAAAGGGTTAACAATATATTTCCCATTTTCATCTTTCGCATTCACTAATGGTGAAGAGAATGCCAAACTTTCAAAATTAGGCGATACACCAGAATAATCGGTAAAGGAGCCAAAGACATTCGCGCCAAGTGTAAACCAATTGGTGATTTCAGTTTTTATATTGATACGAACAGAGTTTCTTTTATAATGATCATTAAGAACGAATCCTTTCTGGTCAGTATGTCCGCCAGATAGAAAATAAGTCGTATTCTCTGTACCCCCACTAAAACTCAACTGGTTATCGATTATGTACCCAGGATCAGTTGCTTCACCGTACCAATCAAAATCAGTTCCTGCATCAATACCTGCAACATAACTTCGCATTAATTCAGAGGAGACACTGGGATCCCAATCTGGATTTGACTGTGTATAATCCGGTCCCATATAAGAACTTTCATATTCTATGTCCCTTACTTTTTGCAAAACCTCCTCACTATTTAGAAGCCGGGCATTGGATGTAGGCGTTTGAGTAGAAAATGAGGATGAGAAATTAACAATCGGTTTAGTCCCTGCATTTCCCTTCTTTGAAGTAATAAGAAATACCCCATTTGCAGCCTGAGCACCATAAATTGCCATGCTGCTGGCATCTTTCAATATATCCACAGATTCAATATCTGATGGATTGATATCTGTAATTCTACCCCGATAAATAACACCGTCAAGAACAATTAACGGGCTTGCATTGCCACCTAATGTTGTTTGCCCCCTAACTGAAAGAGATGGCTCAGAACCTGCCGTGTTAACCTGTCCGATTTGAACACCTGGCACAGCACCCTTTAAAGATTGCATGATACTGGTATTTGGTGATTCTCTAAATGCTTCGATATTAGCTGAAACTGTAGCTCCAGTCAAATCGCTTTTCTTCATTGTTCCATAACCAATAGCCACAATTTCTTCCAGTCCTATAACATCTGGATCCAGTGAAACTTGTACCTGAGTTTGTTCAGACACTTTAATTACTGTGGATTTCATCCCTACAAACGAAACAACCAAAAAGTCGCCTTTTGCTGCAGAAATAGAGAATTTTCCATCAATGTCGGAAATCGTTCCATTTGATGTTCCTTGAATTACAATTGTAGCTCCTGGTATTAGTTCACCATCAGTTGATGAAACTGTGCCGGAAACAACATTTTGTGAAAATCCTGAAACAGATAAAATCATTGCTGTCAGAAAGAGGAAGAATACTTTTTGTATCTCCCTAAACTTGTGTTTTTCTTTTTTCATAATTTAAGATTCATTTAATAATTTATTAGTTAGAGTGTTGAAATTATTCTAAAGGGATTTTTAATGCAGCGCAGTTTCCTTTTATGTAACCCACTGCAAAAATTTTCCCGATCATTTCATAACCAGCTGAAATAGGTGTAGAAAAATCCTGAGTTTCTCCAAACATGGCAGGTGCGTGATCAGGCCGCAAAGGACCGGTAAAACCATTATCGTAATAATGTTTAAGCATTTCGTCCATAGGTGTTGAACCGTTATCGTGAAAGGTTTCACGAAACTTATATTTATCACCTTCAATATCGCGAAGGTGGATAAAGAAGATACGCTTGTCGTCCAGCCATCTTTGTGAGATAGCTTTTATATCTTCTCCCATGGTAAGAAAAGTGGCCTGACAAAATGTAATGCCATTGGCGGGTGAATTATATTTATGAATGATTGAATCGAAAGCCGCTGCAGAAGTTAAAATTCGCCCAACGCCCTTAACCGGACTTAGTGGCGGGTCGTCGGGATGCAATGCCATTTGAATGCCATTCATTTCGGCAACGGGTAAAACTGCATCAAGGAAATAGTAAAGATTGTCCCAGAGTTTTTCTTCTGAAATGCAAAGTTCTTCAGGCAGCAATTCATCTTTAATTTGGTTGAAATCAAATTCGCTGGTTAATGCTCCGCCACGTTCTTTTAGATCTACTTTTGTACGAAACCAGCCAATACTTGCCATAAAGTTGTAGCATAACAAAGGGATTTCCAGCTCGGCCATATTGCGAATCATTTGTTGATATTTTTCAATCCACTCATCCCGGTCGGGCAGTCCAAGTTTAATAGA
>JAQIBQ010000214.1 GCA_027859005.1 Prolixibacteraceae bacterium
ACAAAAAAAGTCCGGCTGCTGCATTCATATTCAAAGCCGGCAGGTCTGACTCATTTTTTGAAAGCAAAATTCTTCCAGCTTCGGTATGATTACCAGCATACCATAATTCTGTACGTAATGCTTTTTCAGCATTCGGATCCATATTTTTTCTTGCTCGTAGTTCTAAAACTAATGAACCTGCAGTAGGTGGTTCTGCTTGTTTTACCTGTGCCCATTTTTCGTTGAATTCCTCCCAGTTAGGTTCGGCTATTATTTTCCCATTTACAGGAAAGAAACCTAATTCACAAGTCACACATCCAATAATTGAGGGTGTTCTCCAATTAATCGTGTTCATAATATAACCATCGGAATATAGAATCGCTTTTTCTGAAGGCGAATATGATTCACGTGAGATTAGGTATTTTTCTCCACATTCGGGGCACTCGAGTACAATAGGTGGTAACTGGTTCATTTGCTTTATTCAACGTTGAGTTATTGTTCTTTAAAAAATGGCACTATCGTAAAATAGTGCCACTTTAAATTGTACGGTTGCTATTATTCTACTAGGTATACAAATACCTTTTTATGTTTCTTTTAGGAGTTTTTTCAAACTCTTCACTAACAATTTCGATTTTTGTTAGTTGTTCAAAAGCAGGAACCTGTTGGTTGAACAGTCGTTTGTTTTCTTCCATAATAGCTGGTAGGGCTTCATTTAGAATAACCTCCAGTTTTAGAGCATCTTTGTCGGGATAAACCAATGCAACAAGTTTGTGGTCGCGTTGAACTACAACACACTCCATTATATAGCTCATGTTGCTTAATCGTGCTTCCAATTCTTCGGGATAAATATTTTGACCGCTAGGGCCCAATAGCATATTTTTTGACCGTCCTTTGATGTAAATGAAGTTGTCTTCGTCGATAATTCCTAAATCACCTGTTTTCATCCATCCGTCATCGGTAAAGGTATTGCGGTTAGCCTCTTCGTTTTTAAAGTATCCCAACATTACGTTAGTTCCTTTAACTTGTATTTCTCCTACTGTTTTAAAGGGATCTTCAGAATCGATACGAATTTCCATTCGATCGACCAATTTTCCCGCTGATAATGGTCTGATCTCTTGCCAGCCTGCATATCCAATCAGTGGTCCACATTCAGTCATTCCATATCCAATGGTAAAGGGGAAATTAATTTTCTTAAAAAATTTTTCGACTTCAGCATTAAGTGCAGCTCCTCCAATTACAATTTCTATGAAATTACCGCCAAAGGTTTCGATTAATTTCGCTCTGATTTTTTTGTAAAGAATAGTATTTATTCCAGGAATTTTTAACAACACTTTCATAATTGGTTTTTGAAGTGTTGGTAACAACTTATTCTTGTATATTTTTTCAATTATAAGAGGAACCGACAGGATTAACCTGGGGCGAATTTTTTGAAACGCAGCAATAAGAACTTGCGGACTTGGTGTTTTATTTAAAAAAGTGGTGTGACAACCTAAAGTGATCGGGTAAAGAAATTCGAACAATAAACCAAAAACATGCGACATGGGTAAAAACGAAACAATTTTATCACCTGATGCAAGTGGAATGTGTTCTTGTCCATAAGTAATGTTTGAGTATAAACTTCTCACAGGAATCATTACGCCTTTTGAAAAGCCAGATGATCCAGAAGTGTAGGATAAAACTTGCAAGTCGTCTTCAGGAGTCTCAATAAAATGAAAATTTTCTTTCTTTACTTTTGTTCCTTTCATTGAAAGCATGCCTTCTTTGATAATTTCTTTCAGTTCATCATTCTTGCATTCAAGGATTGAAAAATCTTCAATTGCAATACAGCCCTGTAAGTCACTAATTTCTTTTTTATTGAGCGTATTGTACAACGCTTTGGCCACAAACAAAAATTTTGATTCTGAATGTTTGATAATGTGGTGTACATTCTCGGGTTTAAAATCGGGTAATATTGGAACGGCAATTACACCGTAAGAAACGCAGGCTAAGAATATTTTGCCCCATTTCGAAGAATTTCTGCCCAAAATAGCCACTTTATCACCTTTCTTTAAACCTGCTTTTTTGAAAGCATTTTTAAGCGTTTCGATTGATTGTGCTACATCGCTGTATTTAAACTCTTCTCCCTCGTAATCAGAAAAGCAAGGCAAATCCCAGTATTCTTTGAAGGCATGTGTATACATGCTTCCCAGATTTTTATTATCCATATATCCAGATTTTTGAAATGAATGCTAAATTAAAGAAAATTTTCAAAAATTAATCTTTTTAAAAATGGGGATAAGAAAAGTGTTATGAAAGATTTGCATACTGCTTTAAAACAATAAATGCGTTACTTAATCTTTTGAGAAACGTTGATCTTCATTTTCTATTTTCATTTTCAACGGTCCAATTTTTTCGCCCCAATAAATGGTTTGGTGAGGGAATGGGATTTCAATGTTTTTAGCATCGAATGCTAATTTTAAACGCTTACGGTATTCACGGCCAACATTCCACTGCTCGATGGGTTTCGTTTTAATACGTGCCTTAATAACCACGGCGCTATCGGCAAATTCGTTTACACCAACTACTTCGATGGGCTCAATTATTCGAGGACCAAAAACTGGATCTTTTTGTAAATCGGCACCAACTGCTGCCATTATTTGTATCACCTGTTCTGGATCTTCTTTATAGGCCACGCCAATGTCAAAAACCATGGCCGACCATTCTTTTGTCATGTTTGAAAGTGTGCTGATTTTTCCGTTTTGGAATATGTGAACAACGCCTGAAAAATCGCGAAGAGTAATTGTACGAAGTTCAATTTTTTCAACCATACCTCCAGTGCCATTAATAATACCTACATCGCCAGTTCTGACTTGGTTCTCAAGTAAAATGAAAAAGCCAGAAATAACATCACGTACTAATTCTTGCGCACCAAAACCAACAGCCAAACCTAATATTCCTGCTCCAGCAAGAATTGGTTTAACATCAATCCCAATCTCTTGAAGAATAATAAACATTGCAGTTGCCCATATTCCTATTTTTCCAACTCCCCATAAAATACCAGCTAATGTATTTATTCTTTTTTCTGATTCAATCTCATCTTTTTTGAAATCTTTCTTCGCTCTATATAATGCTATTTTAGATAAACGTTTAACAAAAAAGCGTAGTAATTTAAGCGATACAAATAGTATTACTAGTAGTAGTAGTAAAGATGGAAATACATTGATAACCCAATCTGATAGGGTTTCGAAAATAGTTAGCCAATACGCTGAAGCGAATAATTTTTCCATGCTTTTTTTTTTATTTATTATTATCGTACAAATGTAAATACATTTTTAAGAGTAGAACAAGCATCTATTTATTTTTTTGGAAGCCATTGAATACATGCTGTAATGTGTGCTCGATAAATTGGGTTGGAATACATTTCGGGTGTGTGGCCCAGTGCCGATTGATAGACAACACCTTTCCCCATTTTTCGATACCAAATAAGAGGATGATCGCCCATGCGTTGTTTTGCACCTTCGAACCAACCATTATCGTCGACATTGTAAGTGCTCTCGTCGGCCGATGTTAATACGATTACCTTTGCTCTTGGATTTCTATCGAAACTGTACCATTCTTCATTAATCTCCCAACCTTCGGAAGGAAACATTTTAGTGGTCGGATGGGTGTTGTTTTCTACTATCATTTTTCCCATTTGAGTTGGTGGATGTCCTACAAATTTTGCCTGCATGGCTTGTTGGTACCATCCCCAATTGTCCTCGGTTATTGTGCCTGAGTGTATCGTGAGTATACTTTTCCCATTTTCAACAAACTGTTCAATTTCTTTTTGTTGGTTTTCGTTAAGTATATTGCCAATGGTCGATAAAAAAATTAGAACATCGAATTTTTGAAGGTTTTCAGTGGTGAAATAAGTTGAATCTTCTGTCGCATACATTTCCCAATTTTGCTCAATTGTGATTTCATTTAATGCTTTTAATCCTGCGCTGATTGACTCGTGTCTGTAGCCGTCGGTTTTTGAAAAAACTAAAATGTTTATAGAATTGTTCTGTTTAGCCATTGTACAATTGTAGAGAAAAGGCAGTAGAATGAATAATAAAAACTTTTTCATAATTAGAAGTATCTTCCCAATAATGGATTTTCAACAATAACTTTTTTCAATTCAAGTAAATCAACAATTCCGTTGGAAGTATAGATTATTTTTCCTCCTGGCTCAATTAACAATGAGTAGGGTAGTGCTCCGTTCCAGTCAGGGTTAATTAACTCTATAAGTGCATAACGGTCGTCTACAGAATAAATATAATTCGATATTGGTGCATGTTTGTCTGTAAGTACTTTTAATGCATCGTCTTTTTTTGAAGGCTTATCGGCAGAGAGAGTAATGAATTCAAAAGCGCGGTTTCCATACATGCGTTGTAGATCAATCAAATCTGGTAATTCCATTACGCAAGGTGCGCACCAAGTTGCCCAAACATTAATAAGTCGAAGTTTATCGGTATTGTTTGCTAGTAGTTCTTTAATTTCCTCGTCGTTAACAAAGTCAATACTTACTGTTTTTTCAGCCCACTCTTTATTTACTTTTATTGCCCAGTCTGACTTCCACGACCATTTTATTGAACAGCCAAAAGCTTTATTTACAGGTGTTGTTACCTGCTTTCCTGCTAATAGTTCATCACAAGCATTTCTTAGATCTTCAGCATTTGCTGTGCCTGGTTTTTCAATGGCATCGAGCCTACCAACATACTGCAGTTTGCGTTCTTTGTCGAAAACAAAGGCGTGAGGTGTAGTTGTTGGTCCAAATTTTATTGAAACAGCCTGATCGTCGCCATCGTATAGATAGGGAAAGTTGTAGCCTTTATCCTTTGCTCTAACTTTCATGTTTTCAAATGAATCGTCGAGATCGGAATACCCACATTCATCCATAAGTAAGCCAGCCGAACTTGTAGGCATTATTGCAACAACCTGAACGTTTTTATCTTTGTAATCGTTTGTGAAATCAATCATCCTATCTTCATAGGCTTGTGCAGTGGGGCAATGGTTACAAGTGAAAATTACCACTAACAATTCCGCTTTTTTGAATTCATCTTGATTCACAAATTTGCCGTACATATCAGGCAGATTAAAATCGGGCATTTCTTCTCCTATGCCTAATGTTTTTACCTCTTGTTTTTCAAGTATAATTGGCTTCGGAATAAAGGTTTCATTGTCAATTTCAGTACTTTGATTGCTTTTTGAATTACAGCTAATTATTAATGCTGATAAAAGAGTTAAAATGAAAACTTGTTTCATCAATTTTAACGGTCGCATATTTTCAAAATTTAGTTAGATAGCACTAAAAGTAGAAAATATTTAGATTCAGCAGGGTGTTAAATATTGCAGTAGATATTTTTATTTAGGAAAAGAAAGGTTAAAACCAAAAGCCAACACGAATGGCTAAACGGTTGAAACTGTTTTCGTAGGTTTTAGGATTCTTATCGCCAACTTTATCATTGGTTTTTTGGTGCCTGTATCCAATGCTTATACTGGTTTTGTATGTTGCATTTTTAAGCAGAATTCCTACGCCCATTTCATTCATAAAACCACCTGAAGTATTGATATTTTCGTTAAGAGCGTGAGGCATATTGCCGTAATAATAGTTGTCTTCATTGCCATCGGTGTAGTTTTTATTGGCACAAATAGTCCATCCTATTTTGTTGTATATAAAAAATGGTTTCGATTCGAAAGGAGAAACTCTTAAGTCGGCATAAAAGGGAATGAATGTTTTGCCAATAACTTCTGCGCCAGTACCTCCGCCAATCCATATTCGGTCGTTGAAATTTTTCAAGAACGAAATGTTAGAACTGAAATAGGCCGGATAATAACTTTCACTATGGCCAAGCATTAATCCACTTTCAAATGCAATTGTGAACGTTTCATTCGGTTTTCCTTCTGTTGCTGAATTTTGAGCTAATACTATGTTTTGTATGCTTACAATGCAGAGAATAAGAATGGCTATTTTTTTCATCGGTTTAAAATTAATTTTAAAATTATCAGATGGAACTCCAAAAATTCATAGAGGTCGTTTCATTTGGCGAGTTTTTCTATAAAAAATTTTATTGTTTCCCTCTTCAGATGTCTTTCGGTTTCGATTGGTTGCGTTATCGTTTTACGCAACCTTTTTTAGTTGCATGCATCTGAACACTGACATCAACCAAAACACAAAAAAATTATAGCGATGAAACGTATGAATAATCCAATACTACCGATTTTCTTTTTACTCATAACATTCGTATTAAATTCTTGTCAAGACGAAACCTATGTGAAATACACAGCTAATTCTCCGGTATATATGACTTACGAAGATTTGCGGTCGGCCATTAATACCATAGAGGTTCAACCTTTAATTAACCCGGGTAAAATTTATTTTAAGGATAATTATTTGTTCATAAATGAATTTATGAAAGGCGTTCATGTTTATGATAATACGAATCCCGCGAATCCACAAGCTGTCGCATTTATCAATATTCCTGGAAATGTAGATATTGCTATTCGTAAAAATTTCTTGTTTGCCGATAGTTATGTAGATATGGTTGTAATTGATATTTCTGATCTTAATAATCCAAAAGAAGTTGATCGGGAAGAAAATATTTTTGAGTACACTCTTCCTGAATTCGATGAAGATTACGAATTGGCAATTATTGACCAAGAAAAAGGAGTTGTTGTTGAATGGGAGGTAAAAGAAATTAAAGAGCTAGTAAGGCACAACGACTATTATTATCCAGTTTATAGAGGATGGGAATACGCAATGGATGATATGATGTTTGCCAATAGCACGAAAACAGCAGGCAGTGCTTCAGATGGTTCTGAATTTGGGGTTGGTGGTTCCATGGCTCGTTTTGGTCAGTATAACGATTATTTGTTGGTTCTAAAAAATAGTTGGGAGATCGCAACTTTTGAAGTTGAAGAGAATGGTCAATTCGAAACGACTGGAACGTGGAATGTAGGTTGGAATATTGAAACCATGTTTATTCGTGATAATACCATGTTTATTGGATCACAATCGGGCATGTTTATTTACGATATCTCAGATTTACCCGTATTAGAACAACTTTCGCAGTTTATGCATTTCACTGCATGCGATCCAGTAGTTGCCGATGATAAATATGCTTATATCACTTTGCGAACTGGAGGGAATTGTGGTCGAGGCCAGAATGTACTAGAGGTGGTTGATGTTAGTGAATTAAGAGAACCATTTCGGGTAAGAACTTATCAGATGAAGAATCCGAATGGCTTAGGCCTTGATGGAGATTTGCTTTTTATTTGCGATGGTGACGATGGACTTAAAGTTTTTGACGCATCGCAACCAGAAAAGGAATTGCCAAAACTTTCACATTTTAAAGACATACATGCCTTTGATGTAATTCCATTGGGAACCGTTCTTTTTATGATAGGTGATGATGGATTTTACCAGTACGATTATACCGATATACAAAATATTTCTTTTTTGAGTAAAATTGAGGTACTTCAAGAAGCGCCAAAAGAAGAGTAAATAAGTACGGGAAATTACGTTATTCTAATCAATCAATTCAAAACCGGTCCTCAAGAAGGGGCGGTTTTTTATTTGAAAAGTACTTTTCTAGAAGAGTACATCGAATTGCTCAAACAACACAATATTGATTTTGACGAGAAGTATTTGGTTTAGTGTTCAACCCTTTTAGGGTTGATGATGTTTATGTCACTTTTTCCACGGCTTGCACCCGTGGTTATTGTTGTTGCAACCGTTTCACGGGTTATGTTCTCTATTATCTATGAATCCTTTTTTGGCTTTCTAAAATGTATATTTCAAGTATCTGTATATTATCCTGAAGGGATAAAACAATACTAACCGTAGTTGAAACCTGGGGTATTGAATCACAACTTTAAGGTGAGAACCCTGAAGCGATTCAACGTCAGTATCTAATGTTGTTTTTCATGTAAAATGTTTTGTAGGTTGGAGAGAAGAACTCTTGAGCAAAGAATCAATAATCCTAATTGATGCGAGTACTAAAAAATAGTAGAAGTTTTATCGAACATGAAAGTAATCATGAATAATTTTTCAGCATTTTCTGGGATAGTTAATTTTTTTTTACTTTTGGGAACTTTTAACATAAAAAACCAAACATGAATTTACCAACAAAAACCCGAATTAACTTTGTGCTATCAGCATTGGTTTTAAGTGTATTATTTTCAGCGTGTGAGATGTCATTTGATGTTGATGTCAACACATCTACACCTGTCGTCTATACACTAAATATAGAGGATGTAACAAATTCAAGTATGACTCTTTACGGAGAACTCAGCGATGATGGAAACGATGAAATTGATGAACTAGGATTTTTTTACAACACCAGCGGTGATATTAATGAATCGAACAGTTCAAAGGTGGTTTGCCAACAAGATTCAGTAATTTTTTCTACTCAAATTACCAAATTGGAAAAAGGAACCATTTATTATGTGGCTGCATTTGCACAAAATGATGCAGGATTAAGTATCGGAACGACAAAGGAGGTAGCTACGGTGCAATATGAGTATGGAAGTTATACCGATTCTCGTGACGAAAATGTGTACCGAACAGTAGAAATAGGAAATCAAACCTGGATGGCTCAAAACTTTGCTTACTTGCCCGAACTCAGGTCTGACAATACCGTTTATACATCGAATCCTAATTATTTTGTACTAGGATACGATGGTAATAGTGTTGATGAGGCAAAAGCTACTGAAAATTACAAGAATCTGGGAGTATTATACAATTACTACGCTCTGGAATCGATTGTACCGGCAGGTTGGAGAATTCCAACTAAAGAAGATTGGGAAGAACTTGCCACTTATGTTGGTGATGAGAATGGTAGTTCTTCGTCTTATGATGACAAATGGCCTGAAATAGGTAATCTACTAAAGGACAACCAAGCGTGGGGCGGTGAATACTCTAATGCCTATGGTTTATCAGTTTTGCCAAGTAATTTCATTGACGCGGATGGAACAGTATTCGATACGAATATCTTTACTTATTTCTGGTCTTCTTCTGATGATGAGTACAATAAAATATTTGCTGCTTTAATCCAGAAACATCAAGACAATATCTGGTTACGTGGGGTGAGTAAAAAATTATCTGGTAGCATTCGATTGATAAAAGAATAATAAAAATAAGTTGGATAGCAAGTTTGCGAATCATTTAGCATTTGTTCAGGATTGTTACAGTTTTGAAATTGCCGTAAGTGATTCGCAAACTCAGCTAAATAAATATTGGTTTTACTGTGGCTTTTGATGTACACTTTAATGTTCTATAACATTCACTCAAGTTGCAACAAATACAACTCAATTTCCCTTTTTCGATCAACAAAAAATACGAGGTACTGTGTTATAAGTTCTCAAACAATATATAATTTCGACTAACTGGTAATATTATTGAGCTAATTAGTTTTCGTAGAAATTTGATGAGTCCAAATTCGAAATTGTTGCCAATAAATTCGAGCTTTGAGACGCTCATTCGCCATATTGTGATATTGATGTTTATTGAATAATTATTTTTTCTTTATAACTATAGTGTTGATTGGTGATAGACAAAATGTAAATACCTTTTTGAATCCCGTTCAACTCAACTTTATTGACTCCTGGGGTGAGCGTTTTGTACAATTTTATTTCTTTTCCTGCGATGGAATAAAGAGTCGCTGCAGATCTTTCAAATGCTTCAATTACGATGTGAAGATCATTTTCAACTGGATTTGGATAGATTATAATTTCCGTTTGTTCAGGCAGCTGTTTATTACCCACCATATTGAGTACATGAACAGCTATGCTGTCGATGCTGCTGGCATATGAATTTTCCAGTTTAAGTTTGATGTAATAACTCTTCTCAGCATCGGTGTCGGGGGCAGTATAGGTTGCACTTAAACCATTTGTTTCATGCAACTCAAAACTTTCTGGAGCAATCCAACTGGCCGTTAGTAAATCGTTGTTGAGTGTGTACGACGATTCTGCGTTTATTGTAAATTGATCTCTCTCATATACAGACAGTTCATCATCGAGGACTATAAAAGGAGCAAAGAGAGCATATTCCGAAGCGCCCAAATCAACTATGTCATTGAATATTCGGTTGAAGCCATTCAAATCCATTGCCATTTCATCATTCAGGTACTGGTTGTTTCCTTTGTCGATGCATTCAGAGTCTTCAGCTAATTTCCAGTTCGATAGATGCAACTGATTTAATTCTTCAGGTGTGGTAGCTACCCCTGTATATTCTGTTAATGTTATGAACCCGGGAGTTATCATTAATGCGTCGTTGTTTTCTTCTTTTTCATTTGCTGCCGAAAGGATGAAATTGTTACCATAAGGTATTGTTTCATCCTGTATTGCACAGGAAAAAAGGCTGTCGTATTTTGCATTAATTTGATCGGGGTTAGAATTATTGGTATTTCCCCAAATGATGGAGTTATAACTTTCTCCATCATTATTACTCAGACCTGCTGCTTTTGAATTATTGCCACTCAGTTTATTGTTAGAAACGGTCACATTCTTGAGGATTCCTCTGTTGTTATAAATCCCTGCTGCTTCTGAATTTTCTGCCGAACATTCATTGTTGAAAACCAGGCTGCTTAATACTTTTCCATAATAATTGAGTATTCCAGCACCATCGGAATTCGCACCAGATAGTAAGTTGTTGTAACATTGTGTCCCGTTAATGGTTCCATTGTTACTATATATGCCACCTCCTTGTGTGTTCTCATGGGATGAAGTATTTGAATGAATAATGCAATCATTGATGTTTCCAGAATAGTTGAAAATTCCACCACCGGAACGGTACCTCCCGTTAGAATTTAGATAATTATCATAAACTAGACAGTTATCGATAGTACCATATTCATTGTATATTCCACCTCCTTGAGAAGCACTGCATTTCATCACTTGTGAATTTTTCAAAATAGAATTCTTTTTCATTTTTATACCACCACCTTCATAAGAAGGTAGTGAATTGGCATTTCCTTTTGTAATGGTAAACCCATCCCAGTTGGTTTCAGTTTCAAAGTTTTCCTTTTGAAGGATAACATGTAATGCATTTGATCCTATGCTATTATTATCAAGGGTATCGTTTTGATCAATATCACCCGATAAAATGGTTTCATTCGCATACTCCCAAGGTGAGATTACTCCATTGTTATCGGTATCAATTCTCACTCTTTCTTCAATACTGTTTTCATTCCCCAAAAATCCCCCATATACATTCACTCCTTCTTTCATAATGAAAGCGCGGTCTTTTTGTGTATAGTTATCGGTATGACTTACGGGAGGTAAATAAGTTCCATTTTTCACCCAAACTTCTTTTGATTTTTCATGTTGAATGGCTGATTGAAAATGTGGTGTTGCTTGTTCCCATGAAGAACCATTTCCATTTCCTTCAGTTGCAACAAATATAATTCCTTCAGCATTTGGGGTAATGTTATCATTAAATGTTAAGGGCTGTCCATTGTATTCTTGGGCTCCTAAATCGGGAATACTATCACGTAGTAGTCCTGAAATGTCAAATAGAGTTCCAACCAATGGATCACCTTTATCGATAAGAAGAGAGTTTGATCCAATACTCCAACTCACTGTATCTAATGAATTAGCCTCTTGTAAGTTTTTAGCAGCTCCCCAGATTTTTGATCCAGAAGTAAACTGTGTTAAATCATTAGATGGATTAATTATGATCTGATCGTATTCGGCTCTTTGTCCAAATTCTTCATAGGTAAAGAAAGCTGTATTCAAAATGTGAATTTCGTCAGCTCCGTGTTGTCCATCAATGTATAAATCGGGAGGTGTGCCATATCCTGAACTTCCTTCATTGTTCCAGATCACACAATTGATCAGGCTTCCCTTCTTTTGATAAACACCAGCTGCACCCTGCTGACTACCATCGAATTTATTTCTACAAACGGTGCAATTGATCATTGTCCCACGTTCGTTTACCACACCTCCTGCATGAAAGTAGAAAAAGTTATTATAGGTATAGTTGTTGAATACAGTACAGTTAATCATTAGTCCAATATTTTCGACACCTGCACCATCGAGGCTATGGCTTATATCTCTGTCAACGGTATTGTTGTATATTCTTGAATAGGCAAGAATACCCCTATTGTAAATACCTCCCTTTGTGTTTCCGTTTATTTTGCAATTGCGAACAGTCCCTTGCGTATTTTCAATTCCAACGGACTGGTTATTTGTAACTTCACAATTGTCGATCGCCCCCCCCAGGTTTTTGATGCAAGCGTAATTGCTTTCATTGTTGCGGATAATAACAGTTGAAACTGACTGATATGAAGCTATTAAATATCTACCTTCGCTTGTATTATCTTCAAATAATGTTGAATGAATTGTTCCCTTTGAACGTATTACATAAGATGATTCGACATTGGCATAACATCGTTTTACAATGGAGTTCTCAAGTACAGTATTCAGACTAAGGTCAATGGAGGGATTCTTTTTTGAATAGGCACTGGTAAGGGTGATACCGTTCCAGATAGTAATCAACGTCATGTTACTTGACTTTAATAGTAATTGAGCATTGTCAAGGTGTTTGTCAAAATTGGCACTATTGTCATTTTGGAAAATATCGCCACTTATAATAGTTGGAGATGCAAATTCCCAATCGTTTATTTTACCATCCCTGTTGATGTCCGTGAGCGATCTTGCACTAATTGTTGTTTCGTTCCCATAAAAACTACCATAAACATTGACTCCTTCCTTAATTTCGAAAAAAAGAGTGTCGGGTTTTGTCGACTCTACTCCATCATTCACAAAGTAGGTTCCCTGGGCAATCCATAATTCATCGCCTGAAACTGCTTGTTCAAGTGCAGTTCTTAAATCGGAATAGGCATTTCCCCAGCTGGTTCCATTGTTTAGACCATTTGCTCTGTGGTCCACATGAATGGTTGAGGAGGCTTGTAGGTTGGTCAAGAATAAAATGACAAGTAACAGCGCAGTTAAGGTTAAATATTTCATGGGTTAAGGTTTTTTTTATTGAACAATAATACTGTTTTTTAATCAAAATTCATTGTGTGCAAATTGATTCAGGTTAAATAAACCTCTATGTGAGTCTAAGGATAGTAAATATAGTTAATGGGATCAATAAGAAGTGTTTTTGATTGATGGGAAAAAGAAAGGACAGTTCCTGAGTGGATCAGTCCTTATTTTTATGTTTTTTCATGAATGGTTTATAAAACCATCTTCGTCAAGCATTCTTTAGGCAAACACAAAGCCCCATCGTTTCCGACAGGGCTTTGTATTTCTTCGTAATTGCGATGACGGTTTGTTTACTCTCCGTATACTTCAATCAATATTTCCATGATTTTTTTACCGGCAGTTGCAACGCTAGTCCCAGGACCAAAAATTGCGGCAACACCTGCATCGTATAAATAGGCATAGTCTTGTGCTGGAATAACACCACCTGCAATAATCACAATGTCTTCGCGTCCCAATTTCTTTAACTCTTCCATAACGGCAGGAATTAAAGTTTTGTGACCCGCAGCCAAAGATGAAACACCCAACACATGCACATCGTTTTCAACGGCTTGTTTGGCACTTTCTTCAGGAGTTTGAAACAATGGTCCCATGTCAACATCGAAACCTAAATCGGCATAACCTGTAGCTACTACTTTAGCTCCGCGGTCGTGTCCGTCTTGTCCCATTTTGGCAATCATAATGCGAGGTTGACGACCTTCTGTTTCTGCAAATTTTTCAACTAGCTCTACAGCCTTGGTAAAGTCTCCGTCGTTTTTAGCTTCTGATGAATACACGCCTTCTATTGTTCTAATTACAGCTTTATATCGTCCACAAACTTCTTCGCAAGCATCTGAAATTTCGCCCAATGAGGCGCGGTTCTTCGCTGCTTCAACTGCTAGTTCCAATAAGTTGCCTTCTTTGGTTTCAGCACATTTTGTAATGGCAGCCAATGATGCTTTCACTGCTTCTTCATTACGATTGCCACGCAATTTTTTCAAACGTTCAATCTGTGACAAACGTACGGCAGTATTATCAATTTCCAAAATATCAATTGGATCTTCTTTTTCCAAACGGTATTTGTTCACACCAACAATGGTTTGTGTGCCTGAATCGATACGTCCTTGTGCACGTGCAGCTGCTTCTTCGATACGCATTTTAGGTACACCCGTCTCAACAGCCTTTGACATTCCACCCAATTTTTCAACTTCTTCGATTAAAGCCCATGCCTTTTCGTATAGTTCTTTAGTGAGTGTTTCAACGTAGTACGAACCTGCCCATGGGTCGGCTGAGCGACAAACTTCAGTTTCTTGTTGAATGTATAATTGTGTGTTACGAGCTATACGAGCTGATGTATCAGTTGGAAGTGCAATTGCCTCATCTAATGCATTGGTATGTAGTGATTGAGTGTGACCCAAAACAGAAGCCATTGCTTCAATTGCTGTACGTCCAACGTTGTTGTATGGATCTTGCTCGGTAAGGGACCATCCCGAAGTTTGTGAGTGCGTACGTAATGCCATCGATTTAGGATTTTTAGGATTGAATTGTTTTACCAATTTTGCCCAAATCATACGTGCAGCACGCATTTTTGCAATCTCCATAAAGTGATTCATTCCAATAGCCCAGAAGAAGGATAGGCGAGGAGCGAATGCATCAATATCCATGCCTGCATTAACACCAGTACGAAGGTATTCTAAACCATCGGCTAAAGTATAAGCCATTTCGATATCGGCAGTTGCACCTGCTTCTTGCATGTGGTAACCCGAAATAGAGATTGAGTTAAACTTAGGCATGTTTTTCGAAGTGTATTCGAAAATATCGGCAATAATTTTCATTGAGAATTCAGGTGGGTAAATGTAAGTATTACGCACCATGAATTCCTTGAGAATATCATTTTGAATTGTTCCTGATAATTGATCTAAAGTTGCACCTTGTTCTAATCCAGTAACAATGTAAAAAGCCAAAATTGGCAATACTGCACCGTTCATAGTCATTGATACCGACATTTTATCCAACGGAATTTGGTCGAACAGAATTTTCATATCGAGAATTGAGTCGATAGCTACACCGGCTTTTCCAACGTCACCTACAACACGTGGATGATCAGAATCGTATCCTCGGTGAGTAGCTAGGTCGAATGCTACCGATAAACCTTTCTGACCAGCAGCAAGGTTACGACGGTAAAAAGCGTTACTTTCTTCAGCTGTAGAGAAACCTGCGTATTGACGAATTGTCCAAGGACGCATGGCGTACATTGCAGAGTAAGGTCCACGTAAATAGGGTGCTAAACCTGCGGCATAGTTCAAGTGCTCCATGCCTTCGAGGTCAGCTTTTGTATATGCTGATTTAACCGGAATTTGCTCAGGTGTAACCCAATCTTTTTCAACTCCGTTTTTGTCGGCCCAGTCTTGCTCTTTACAAGAACAAGAAGCTTTGCCTTCTTTTATGTTGATATTTTTAAAATCTGGTTTCATATCTTTTAAGATTTTAGATCTTAGACTTTAGATTTTAGACAATTTTGCTTGAAATGCAACGATCATTTTTGAAAGTTCTTCTGTTTTCTGAAGTAGTAAATTTGTTGTTTCAGAATTAATATATTCCAAGTCGTTTGATAAAAAGATTAAAGTTTCAAGCTCATTTACTGAACCTCTTGCCATATCAAGAAAATTGTTAAAATCTTTATTTGTTCCACGTCCAGCTCCTTCAGAAATATTCAAAGGAATCGAAACGGCAGCTCTTTGTGCTTGAGATGTTAATCCGAATCTTTCTTCTTTTGGAAATGTTTGTGTTATCAAGTAAACTTCTTTAACCAATATTCGGCCTTTTTGCCAAATTTTCATTTCTCTATAATTATGCATCAGAGGTTGTTTTTGAGTTTTATCTATTGTCCATTATCTAATGTCTAATGTCTAGTGTCTAATATCTATTATTTAATCAATTTACTTTGATACGCCTTCAATTCTTCTAACAAATTACTACGAACATGGATGAAGTTTGAAATATCTTTTCCTACAAGCTCTTCTTTACAACTAGGATTACCAGCAACAACTAAAATTTCGTTGTTTAGTAATGCTTTAGTTTCAGGAGCGAAAGTTGCATATTCATCGTCGGAACTGCAAAGAACAACAATGGCAGCACCAGCTTTTAATGCATCGGCAACACCTTCTTCACTCGTAGCATATCCTTTTCCTTCAATTACTTCGAAACCAGCAACTGCAAAAAAGTTTGCAGCAAATTGTGCACGTGCCTTACGCATGGCAACATTACCAATGGTCAACATAAATACTAAAGGACGTTTATTATTTTTTGCATAAGTGTCGGTAGCATAACGAAGTGCTTCGAAAGCCTGTGCTCCACGGTAGGTTTTTAACGGTTCAGCAATAGCATTTTCCGATTTCCAGTCGTGTT
>JAQIBQ010000589.1 GCA_027859005.1 Prolixibacteraceae bacterium
AGTAGTTATTGACAAAGAAGCTGAGACTTGTTGTGATGATGGCAATTGTTGTCGAACCGAAACAACATTAGTACAAATAAACGATGAAGCGCTTAGTAGTACCGCTGTTGCTGCCCCTGCCATTATAACTACTCAACTTTTTATTCAGGCTTTTATTGAATTAATCAGTTCGATTGTTCCTGAAGTTAATAAGGTGGAATATGTGGAATTTATCTCACCTCCGCCACCCAAAATGCAAACTGTACTTTCTGGTTTGCAGACCTACCTTTTATGATTTAATACTCAATTGAATACTCTTTGAGATATAACTTGTGTCTTCAATTTTGGTATTCATAAATAACTTAACTTGAGTATTTAATAATCATAAACGAAAATCCATGTTAAATAAAATCATTCGATTTTTTTTAGAAAACAGATTAGTAACCTTTTTGGTATTAGTTGTTTTTATAAGTTGGGGAATCATCAATTCACCATTTGGATGGGATACAGGAATTTTACCATCCGATCCGGTTCCCGTTGATGCCATACCCGACATTGGCGAAAACCAACAAATAGTTTATACCGAGTGGAAGGGGCGTTCCCCACAGGATATTGAAGATCAAATTTCTTATCCGCTAACCACTTCGCTTTTGGGAATTCCAGGAGTGAAAACAATTCGCAGCAATTCCATTTTCGGAGTATCTTCTATCTATATTATTTTCGATGAGGGAATTGAATTTTACTGGAGTAGAACCCGAATATTGGAGAAGTTAAATTCATTACCTGCCGGTATTCTGCCAGAAGATGTGAAACCTACATTGGGTCCGGATGCAACTGCATTAGGACAGATTTATTGGTATACACTGGAAGGTCGGGATAAAGATGGTAATCCATCGGGAGGATGGGATCCGCATGAATTAAGAAGCATTCAGGACTTTCAGGTTCGTTATGCTTTAACAGCTGCTAAGGGAGTTTCCGAAGTTGCCTCAATTGGTGGTTTTGTGAAAGAATATCAAATCGATATCGATCCCAATGCCATGAAAGCCTACAATGTGAATGTTGCTCAAATTATTGCAGCAGTTAAAAATAGTAACCTCGACATTGGTGCACGTACCATAGAATTTAATCGGGTTGAATATTTAATTCGGGCTTTGGGTTACATAAAAAACCTTGAAGACCTTGAACAAAGTGTGGTTGCTGTAAACGATAATGTGCCAGTCAGGTTAAAAGATGTAGCCAGAGTTAACTTTGGACCGGCAACCCGTCGTGGTGGATTAGACAAAGGCGGTGCAGAAGCAGTTGGTGGCGTAGTTGTTGCCCGTTATGGTGCCAATCCCTTACAAACTATCGACAATGTTAAAAGCAAAATTGCAGAAATTAGTCCTGGACTACCTTCCAGAACCTTAGCCGACGGTTCAATTTCAAAAGTAACCATTGTTCCCTTTTACGATCGCACTGGTTTGATAAAAGAAACACTGGGCACATTAGAAGAAGCAATCTCATTGGAATTGCTAATTAGTATTTTAGTAATAATTGTATTAGTTCTTAACCTGCGAGCATCCATATTAATTTCAAGTCTTCTTCCCTTAGGAGTTTTAATCACTTTTATTGCAATGCGGCAGTTTGGAGTTGATGCCAATATTGTAGCACTTTCTGGAATTGCTATTGCCATAGGAGTGATGGTAGATGTGGGAATTGTATTTACTGAAAATATTATTCGACATACCGGCTTGCCGGATAACATTGGAGCAAGAGGTAAAAAATTAGCTAATGTAATTTATACAGCAACCACCGAAGTAGCGGGAGCTGTTGTTACTGCTTTGGCAACAACAATTATTAGTTTCCTTCCTGTATTTGCCATGCAGGCAGCCGAAGGGAAGTTGTTTAAACCTTTAGCGTATACCAAAACCTTTACCATGTTATCGGCTTTACTAATTGGTTTAATCATTATTCCAACATTGGCACATTGGGTCTTTTCTATCCGTTTTGAAAAGAATAAATATAAAAAGATATTTAATCTATTGTTAGTTGTTGCGGGACTTGCTTTATCAATTACCACGGGATATTACATAGCATTAGCACTTACTGTTTATGGAATCAACGGATACTTCTCGGATAAATGGAAAGCACCTAAATACAATTATCCCAACTTAATCAATATTGCAATTTCAGTTGTGGTGGTAGTATTTTATCTTTCACGAGCCTGGATGCCATTGGGTGCACAAAATTCATTTTTTGCCAATTTTTTATTTGTTGTAGTCGTCGTTTCAATCGTACTTGGACTACTTTCCTGCGTAGTGCTTTTTTATTCGAAAATTCTGAATTGGGCATTGAACAACAAATGGAAATTTCTGTCAGTACCCATTTTTATCATTCTATTTGGAATAACAACATGGCAAGGCTTTGATAAACTGTTTGGTTTTATGCCAAAGTTCATCAGTGAAACCAGTTTATACCAAAAACTCGATAAGTCACTACCCGGTATAGGTAAAGAATTTATGCCATCACTCGATGAAGGTTCATTTTTATTGATGCCAACCACCATGCCTCATTCAGGCATTCAGGAAAACCTTGATGTTATTCGAATTTTGGATAAAAAGGTAAATGCCATTCCAGAAATTGAAACAGTTGTTGGTAAATGGGGACGTGTAAATTCGGCTTTAGACCCTGCTCCCACATCGATGTACGAGAATGTAATCAACTACAAATCGGAATACATGCTGAATGTAGATGGACATCGCATGCGTTTTAAAGTCGGAAAAAATGGATTCGAATTAAAAGATGGAACTAGTTATGATCCAAAAACAGAAGGATTCCGTGTTATTGATAAAGCAGAACTCATTCAAGATAAAAGAGGCGAATACTTCCGCCAGTGGCGCGATGAAATAAAAACACCCGATGATATTTGGGCAGAGATTATTAAAAAAGCAAGAATTCCTGGTTTAACATCTGCACCTAAATTGCAGCCCATTTCAACCCGATTAGTGATGTTACAAACGGGTATGCGCGCACCCATGGGAATAAAAGTTTATGGTCCCGATTTAGAAAGCATCGAAAAAGTTGGTTTTGAATTGGAGGAACACCTAAAACAGGTAGAAGGAGTTAAAAGCATGTCGGTATTTGCCGATCGGGTTGTAGGTAAACCCTACCTCGAAATGGAAATAGACCGAAAGGCTATTGCTCGTTATGGAATTACAGTGAAGCAACTGCAAACAGTTATTGGAAGTGCAATTGGAGGAATGCAATTAACCACAACCGTTGAAGGAAGAGAACGCTTTCCGGTTCGTTTGCGTTATGCACGAGAATATCGCGATAATCCTGAGGATATAAAACGAATTTTAATTCCAACGTCAAACGGAAATCAAGTTCCATTGGGTGAACTAATTACTATTCATTACATACGTGGTCCACAACTCATAAAAAGCGAAGACACCTTTTTGGTTAGTTATGTAATCTTCGACAAAAAAGAGGGATTTGCAGAAGTTGATGTGGTTGAAAACACCCAGGCTTACCTTAAAGATTTAATAGACAAAGGGGTATTTCAACTTCCTGCAGGTGTTAGCTATGTATTTACAGGTAACTATGAAAATCAAATTCGTGCCACAAAACGACTTTTGGTTGTTGTGCCAATTTCTTTAATTATCATCTTCTTGATTTTATACTTTCAATTCCGCTCGGTTGTTTCAACTTCATTGATATTTTCAGGAATAATAGTTGCGCTATCAGGAGGTTTTATCATGCTGTGGTTTTATGCACAACCTTGGTTTTTAGATGGAAGTTTAGCCGGAATTGAACTTCGGAATCTTTTTCAGGTACATACCATAAATCTGAGTGTAGCTGTTTGGGTTGGTTTTATTGCCTTGTTTGGTGTTGCCACCGACGATGGGGTTTTAGTCAGCACTTACATTAAACAATTGCATGAACAACACAAACCAACCACAATTAAAGAAGTCAGAAAGCTGGTTTTAGAAGCAGGTTCGAAACGTGTTCGTCCGGCAATTATGACAACCGCAACGACCATTATTGCGCTACTGCCCATATTAACATCTACCGGAAAAGGATCCGACATTATGGTTCCCATGGCTATTCCTCTGTTTGGTGGAATGACCATTGAAGTATTAACCATGTTTATGGTTCCTGTTCTATACAGTATGTGGCAAGAAGGCAAAATTAAAAGAGCATTAAAAAACATTAAAACTAAATCATGAAGAATTATCAAATCATAATAGCAATCTTATTCTTGCTGATTTCTTCAACGATTTCGGCTCAAGATGAACTTGGCAGCTATTTAAAAGTAGCTGCTGAGAACAATACTGAATTGAAAAGTAAATTCAGCGAATACATGGCAGCGCTTGAAATAGCTCCACAGGTGAAAGCTTTGCCCGATCCTCAGCTGGCATTTGCATACTTTATACAGCCTGTTGAGACCCGTGTTGGACCGCAACAGTTCAAATTTTCGGCCTCTCAACTATTCCCATGGTTTGGAACGCTAAAGGACAAGGAGAATGTTGCAATTCAACAAGCAAAAGCGAAGTATGAAGTTTTTTTGGAGAGCAAATCAAAGTTGTTTAACGATGTGCGATCAACCTATTACAATATCTATTTCAATGCAAAGGCAATCGAAATTACGAAGGAAAATATTCAACTACTGAATACCTTCAAACGACTGGCCAACATAAAAATCGAGGCTGGATTAACGTCGGCATTAGATGAATACCGAATTGAAATGGAGTTGGGTGATCTCGAAAATCAATTGGCACTTTTAATCGATCAGGATGGTGTACTAAGTATTCAATTTCAAAAATTATTGAACAGTGAAAGCAAAGTTGTATTCAATCCTACCATTCAATTGGATGATATCAATTTGAATTTATCCAAGGAACAGGTACTAGATTCCATACTTTCAAAGAATCATCAGCTACTTACCTTGTCTCTTCAACAAGAGGCACTCTCCTACCAGAAGTCGCTTGCCGGGAACAATGGCAAACCTTCGTTTTTAGTAGGTTTTGATTATACGGTGGTTGGTAAAGGGGACAATAACTTAGCCGGAACCGATGCTTTTGTTTTTCCAAAAATTGGAATTTCAATTCCGCTTTATCGTACCAAATATAAGGCGATGGTCAACGAGGTGCTGCATTTACAAAGCGCCAAGGAATTTGAAATTGAAAATAAAGAGAATCTACTATCAGTAGTCTTGGAAAATGGATGGAAGAACTATTCAGATGCCGATCGTAGAATTCAATTGTACAAATCGCAATCGGCATTAGCAGAGTTGTCACTAAATCTGTTAGAGACCGAATATTCAACAGGCAATATGTCGTTTGAAGAAATCCTTCGAATGGAACGAAAACTGTTGAAATATAAGCTTGAAGCAGAAAAAGCGATAGCCGATAAACAAGCAGCCATTGCATTTATTCACTATTTAATGGGAAGATGATGTGAGGATTGTATGATGTGGGGATGTGAGGATTAGAGGATGAAAAGAAATAATTTAAATAATAGGATACAATGACACAAAAGAAAAATGAAATTGTAGAAGTAAGTTTCAAGCTGGCTCTTTTAATTATCCGATTTACTGAAATGCTTGATGCATCACAAAAATATGTAATCGCAAAACAATTGTTACGATCTGGCACCTCAGTTGGTGCTAACATACGAGAAGCTCAAAGTGCTGAAAGCAAAGCAGATTTTATTCATAAACTAAAAATTGCGCACAAAGAAGCACTTGAAACAGAATATTGGCTTGATTTAATAAAAGCATCTGAAAGTTATCCTAATCCTGAACCAATGATTGACAGTTTATTGCTATCAGTAATTAAACTTTTAAATAAGATTATTGCAACTTCAAAACAAAAGTAGATGTGAGGATGTGGGGATGTGTCAAAATATTGAATCCACAAATCAAGTATATAGTCAATTAGCAATATCAAAAAAATATAAATCATGAAAAACATAATAGAAAAAATAACAAAAAATAAATGGTTGGTGTTTGTAGTCATCATTATTGGTGTACTCATCGGATTCATCATTGGGAAATCAACAAATCAACACATCAACACATCAAACCTGGACCTGTTCTATGCATCCGCAGATTAAGCAAGACAAACCTGGAGACTGCCCAATATGCGGTATGGATTTGATTCCCTTACAAAGTATGCAAGCAGAAGGAGATGATATTGATCCAAATGAAATTATGATGACTGAATCGGCAGCAAAACTGGCTGAGATTCAAACTTTATTTGTTTCAAAAGGAACACCTCAAAAATCAATTTACGTACAAGGTAAAATTGAAGTGGATGAACGGAATATTTCAGTGGTCACTGCTCGTTTTAATGGTCGTATCGAAAAGTTGTTTGTGAACTTTAAAGGGCAAAAAGTAGCCAAAGGCGAAAAGCTGGCAACCCTCTATTCTCCTGAATTGGTAAGCGCGCAGAAGGAGTTGATAGAGGCACTTTCAATGAAAGAAACACATCCATCGTTGTACAAAGCGGCCGTTTCGAAATTGAAATTATGGGATTTAAATCAGAAGCAAATTGAAGCAATTGAAACCAATGGAGAACCCATGCTTTACTTCGATGTGCTTTCTCCAATTTCAGGCACGGTAACCATGAGACACGTGGCTATTGGCGACTATGTAAAACAGGGTGAAACTTTACTTCAAGTAACAGACCTTTCAGAGGTTTGGGTAATGTTTGATGCCTATGAAAACGACCTGCCATGGATTAAATTAAATGATAAAGTTTCATTGAATTTTCAAGCAATTCCAGGGAAAGAGTTTTCAGGAAAAGTGAACTTCATCGATCCGTTTTTAGATGCAAAAACAAGAGTAGCACAAGTACGGGTCGAATTGAATAACAAGAATGAGGTGTTGAAACCCGAAATGTTTGCAAATGGGATCATAAATTCAACCATTGCAGCTGGAAATAGTCATCTACTAATTCCAAAATCATCCATTCTTTGGACAGGAAAAAGAGCCGTAGTTTATGTGAAAGTTCAAGACAGAGAATCACCATCCTTCATTTATCGTGAAATAACTTTAGGTGCCGAAGCCGGTAATTTTTATGTGGTTGCCGATGGTTTAAGCGAAGGTGAAGAAATTGCGACAAACGGAGTATTTAAAATTGATGCAGCGGCACAGCTCCAAGGCTTACCAAGTATGATGAATCCCGGTGGCGGTGCTGGATCAACACCACACGATATGTCGAAGATGGGGGATGAGAGTATGTCGGCCGAGGAGCATCAATCGATGAACAGTAAGGCTAAAGCTGAGCAAGTGATGATTAAAGTGGCAGGTAATTGCGACATGTGTAAAGACCGGATTGAATCCGCAGCCTTATCGGTTACAGGGGTAAAATCTGCAAATTGGGATGCAGAAACACAAATGCTCAATCTGAATTATGATGCAGCAATAACAACTGGTGACGATGTACAAAAAGCAATTGCAAAAGTTGGTCACGACACAGAAAAATTCAAAGCAGATGACTCCGTTTTCGCTGAACTTCCCGGCTGTTGTTTGTATGAACGATTAAAATACAAGCAAAGCTCTATGTCAAGCATACAAAAATCCTCAGTACGAGTGGCAGGCAATTGCGACATGTGTAAAGACCGAATTGAAACCGCAGCCTTATCGGTTACAGGAGTTCAATTGGCTACCTGGGAAGCAGAAACACAACAGTTGAATTTAAAATTTAATGCAGCAATAACAAACACCAACGATGTACAAAAAGCCATTGCTAAAGCAGGGCACGACACAGAAAAATTCAAGGCAGACGATTCAGTATACAATGAATTACCTGGGTGTTGTTTGTACGAAAGAATGAAATAAAAATACGGTTTAAACAATTTTAAAATAGAAATATGAAATCAAAACTGGGAATGATTGCAGCAATAGCTATAATTGCTTTTGCAGCCTGTGAGAAAGAAACTCCAATTATCGAAGAAACCGATAACACTTCTATTGAAGGAACTTATGTTGGTAATTTCGTAAATAACAAAACTTTAAAAAGCACTGAGGGCGATACCATAGATGCTACAGCAGTAATTACAATGATGGATTCCACATTGATTGAATTTCACTGTTATGGATCAAACTTTGATTCCACATTAATGTTAAATCTTTTTGACGACGACGATACGCTTTATGTTTGTTTGACTGATGAGGATTTTGAACACGAATACGGTCACATGATGGGGCAAGGTAATGGAATGGGAAACGGTATGGGTATGGGTGGCGGCCACATGAATACCGATACTACAAATCAATGGGGACATCATCTCTATGATGATCATGCCTATGGTGATGAGCATTTTGGTGGTTTCAACCGCATGGAACATACTTTTGATTATTCGTTCCGAATGATGGAAGGAGATTCCACCTACTATTTTCATTTTCATGGAATAAAAAACTAAAAAGCTTATTGAAAATAAGCCAACTCAATAAAATAGTAACACAACTCTTTTAAAGTCCCCTTTAGGGAATCGCAGATCAGCGTTAGCTAATTAAGGGTTAAAATTTTAATAAAATGAAAACAAAATTGACAAGTTTAGTAATCGTTTTCTTATTGGGAACGGTAGCAGTATTTGCACAAAGCAAAACCGAAGAGTTTAAAGTGAATGGAAATTGTGGTATGTGCAAAGCAAGGATTGAAAAAGCGGCAAAAACGGTTGATGGTGTCTCCTCTGCTGCTTGGAACCAGGACACAAAAGGAATGGCGGTAAAACTCGATTCAACAAAAACAAATGTACATAAGGTCGAAATGGCCATTGCTTTGGCAGGGCACGATACCGAAATGCACAAAGCAACCGATGAGGCCTACAATAAGTTGCCAGGATGCTGCAAGTATGATCGTTCTGTAAATTTGGGAGAAAGTAAAATGGATATGAAGAAAAAGGAAAGTCACGAAGGAAACATGCATTAACTTCCTGCTTAAAATTTTAATTTCCTTCTAGATGAAAAATCTGATAAAAATAGAGACTACCGAAATGTAGTTTCTATTTTTATAACTATCATTGTTGTGCAGCAAATTATTACACAATGCTTTATGACAACACATTAACCCGAAGATTTCATAGAATTTAACCTGTCTCCGACAGCGATTAAGTTTAACTAAATTTTTGATCCTCAAAAATAAGCTCTCCTATATCGGGTAAATCGCTTTGGTATTCATGTTTAGAAAATATCATGAATAATGATAGTTAAATCCTATTCGTTTTAGAATAGAATTTCATTTGGGTAGTTTTCAAAAGAATATAGGTTGATCAAGAAAAGTAAAAAATGAGCATTATCAACACTAAAAGCGAAATAATATGTCCTAAATGTGGTTTTCAAAAGGAAGAAACCATGCCTGAGGATTCTTGCCAATTTTTTTATGAATGTGAAAATTGTAAAACTAACCTAAAACCTAAACCAGGTGATTGTTGTGTATTTTGTTCCTATGGTTCGGTTAAATGTCCGCCTGTGCAGCAGGAAAACAGCTGTTGTTAAAGCTCTCGTATTTTATGTAAAATGCACCAGTACTACTATGGGTTTCTCCTGAACATTAAAATTGTTTTCCGGTTATAGAAGAAACTTATAAATTAAAAATTGATCAAATGAAAAAAATGAAATACAACATCCCATTTTTATTGATGGTACTGTTCCTGAGCATGGGAACAACAGCTCTTTTTGCCTACGGCAATCAAAGTAAGTCTTTACAAATTCAGAAGGATACTTTTAACCAGAGTAATATTGTTTGTTACGAGGTATTTGGAATGGATTGCCCCGGATGCCAGTCAGCACTGGAAAAACAGATTAAAAAAATCGAGGGTGTTCAGGAGGTCAAGGCCAATTGGAAAAAGAAAGAAGTGATTATTACAGTAGAGGCCAATAAAAAGGTAAGTGAAGAGGCGATATTTGAAAGAATAAAGAAAGCGA
>JAQIBQ010000310.1 GCA_027859005.1 Prolixibacteraceae bacterium
TCGTATGACGAATTAATATAAACCTTGTTGTTTTTCACATACATTGAATTTGGATTGCGATGCCCAAATACATTCATTACCGAAAAGGTAAAATCGTAAGCCCTGTTGTTCAAAATTTGCCCTTTACGTTTGTACGAAAGATCAAATCGTTTACTCCATGGGGCTCGAACTGTATTCAATCCATCATAAAACCAAAACCCATTATATCCGTAGTAAAAATCACTTGCAGTAACGTATGCCTTGGGCATTGTAAATGGTCGACCCGATTGCAATAAGTAATTAAAATTCAGTGTATTTTTTTTACTAAGAAAAAGGTTCATACTTATATTAATATCATGTCGACGATCAAAATCGGATGCAAACCACATTCCTTCATTTAGGGTTTCGAAACAACGTTTGCTCCAAGCTAAAGTATATGCAACGGCCCAATTTATTCGTCCTTCTTTTTTCTGTACAAGAAATTCAAAGCCATAGCTTTTGCCAATCCCATTTTTTTGTATTGATTTCATTAATTTAGACATGCCAACTTGTGAAGGGAGATACAGTAAATCACTCATTTTTTTATAATACGCCTCTGCACTATATTCAATTTTTGTTTTTCTAAATTTCCCATAAATCCCAGTAGAAATTTGGCTGGCATGTTGGGGATGTATTTCAGAATTGGACAACATCCAAAATTCAGTTTCTTCGAAACCATTAACTTCGACTAAAGAATGGAAAGATTGATTTGTAATGGTAAAGCCTGTTTTAAATGATAAGTTTTTATTTACACTGTAACGTACGTTTATACGTGGTTCAAATCTAATGAAGCTTGTGTCAGTTACATTAATATTCATTAATCGAATTCCTGTATTAACAAAGAAGCCATGAAAGACTTGGAAATCATTTTCAATAAAAATTGAAGATTCGATTGCTGTATGATTGGGGTCACCCCATATCGAATCTGATTCAAGGTCTTTTTCTTGAAATAAGCCACTACTAATGTTATAGTAACTGACCTGACCGCCTGTTATAATCTGATGACGGTTTATTTTCCCAAAAACCAATTCAATTTTATTTGATAGATCGCTTATTGACGATTGTGAGGATGATCTGTAAAGTTCCAACTTTTGGCTAGAATTAAAAGCTGTACGGGTTTCAGTTCTATTGGTATGGTATTGAGTTAACCACAAGGTGTTTTTTAAAGCAAGCCCAGGAGCGATAATTGATTTCAAACCCAAAGTGTAATTATTATTAATAATATTATTAGACCAATGATCATTCGCTAAATTGAATTGATAAGTGTCTGCTCCAGTATCACTGAAGTTCCTTCGTTCTAGGTAGTTGTTATAATCTTTTCCAAAATGGATATTAAAAAACAAACTTGATTTACTTGTGGGATGAAATGTGAGTTTAGTATCCAGATCATAAAAGTTAAAATTCTGGAATTCGCCTTTTAATGTGTCATTTCTAATTGCTTGGGGATAGGATAAGCGATGTAGAAACAAACTCCAGTAACCTAATCTTCCTGCAATTAAATAGTTGATTTTAGAACCAATGTTTCCTTCTAGCAAAAGGCCCGAACGCATATTTCCGAGGTCAAATCGGGCATTTGTCCCATTTTCTCCTCCTTCGCGCAGGGTGATATCAGTTACCGATGATAAGCCATCGCCATAACGGGCAGGCGCACCACCCTTGTAAATGTCTATGTGCCTAATAAGGTCAGGATTAAACATTGAAATTGTACCTCCAAAGTGAGACGTTGAAAAAAGACGTGCGCCATCAACAAGAAAAAGATTTTGATCGCGATTTCCTCCTCTTACATAAAAAGCAGTATAGTCTTCAATACCACCTGAAATCCCGGGTAAAATTGTTAAGGCTCTAACAATATCATGTTCGCCATAAAAAGTAGGAATACTCATAATGGTTTTATGGTCGAGGTAGTTGGCTCCGGTCATTGCCTGCCTGGCCAAGGGTGTTCCTTTTATTACAACTTCATCTAAATTCCGAGATTGTAAAACAAATGTTACAAAAGTATCCTGTACTGCTGTTATCGCCTTAATCATAGGCACATAAGATACGTGAGATGTTTTCAGAATAAGTTTAGTGTTTGCCTTAACAGGCAAACTAAAGTAGCCTGCATTATTCGTTATTGTTCCCGTATTTGATAAGGAATCAATTATATAAGCATAGATAACAGGCTCTCCACTATTGGATTTTACAAAGCCAGTTATAATTGCTTTTTGAGAATAAGCACTTAAAACGATAAACAATGATAGAATTACAAACAGAAATTTATTCAACATAATTATCCCTTTAATACAATTCTTTTATCCATTCTTTTAATGAAAACTTTTCTCTATTTTTGGATTTCCTATTTTGATTAATCAATTGCCAATTAGGAGTATAAGTTAAACCCAATGACATTATTTCGTTTCGTGTTCCCTCTTCTGAATAATCTCCTCCTTCGTTATTTAATATACCCCTTGTAATTTCATAGCTAATAATATTTTTCGACCCTTTGTAATAACTAAATCTTAATCCAAGTCGGGAAGTGATGTCGACATCAATACCGACTAACCAACCGTAATCACTTGAACCCGGCTTAATGTATATTTTATCTTGATATGTCCAACTGAAAGTTCCATCCGGATTTAAGCCTCCCAAACCACCTCCATGATCCCAATCTTCTCGCGAACTTTTAATGAATTGATATTGAGCACCTATAAACGGATGAAGCCTGTTGTAGTTCAATTTTAATAGTATGGGAAAAGTGAAAGAGCTTACTGCAAGATTTGAATGTAAATAATGTCCTTCCTTTTGATTAAGATAACTTATAG
>JAQIBQ010000409.1 GCA_027859005.1 Prolixibacteraceae bacterium
CTTTCTCAACTTCGAAATACGCTTCGCCTTCAAATTTTATTTCACGATTAAAGCGCCACCAATAGGGTTTGTAGCTAATACTTGATTTTGCATTTAAATCTACACTTGAATCATCGGGCAGAAGTACCAACTGATGCTCACCAGCATTGGTTTCGATGGAAAGTTTATAAAAACGCATAAAAGTACCAATTCCAAGCAATACGAGTAAACTGGCAGCTACAGCCCAACGAACATATCCCGAAGTCAAACGTGAAACTTTTCCAGATGGCTTAGCCTCAATTTTTGCTTCAATATCGGACCAAACAGTAGCTTCACTTTTTTCCCAAAGGAATTTTCCACCTTTGAAAAAAGCTTTGCTTTGTTGATCTACAGCATTACGTTTTGTATGTTCGTTTTTTTGTGTCACTGTTTTAATTCTTTGTTAATGCCCAATCCGTATGTAAGAATGAATAATACGAGTCCTGTTATTTTGCTCTTAAGATTAGTTCTTAAGTGTTCAAGTGCTAGGCTCATTATCTTTTCAATGGCTTTTACACTTAATCCTAATTGATCGGCAATTTCTTTATATTTCAGTTCGTCAATCCGATTCAATAAGAACACTACTCTTTGTTTTTCGGGCATCGATTTTAAAGCTGCTTCATAGGCATTCTTCAGTTCGCTGTAATTGATTTCGTCTTCGGGAGTTAAACTCTTTTCGCTTGGTTTAAAGTTGTTGAAAAAATTGAAAGCGACTTTTTCTTTTCGATAGGCTGAAATGAATTTGTCGTTAGCAATCTTGAAGAGTAATCCTTTTACCGTTTTAGGGTCGATTTTAAGCTGTTTTTCCCAGATTCGCATGAAAGTATCCTGAGCTATGTCGGTAGCTATATTTTCATCGCCAGAGCGATAAAAAACATACCTGCGTACGTCTTCAAAATACTGATCAAAAATGGATTTAAACTCTTCTTTTTTCAAGCTCTTTATTTTTTCGTCTTATCAACAATTAGACGAAAATACAAAAATGTAAGAAAAGAGAGTCAAAACAGCTTGACTCTCTTCGCTTAATTCGTCTTCAACTTACTTCTGTCCTTTATTTCCATTCTCATTTCTATTGTTAAACCTTGCTTCTGGCTTACGTCCTCCCAATTCAATTTCGACCGTTTCGCCATCGACAGTAAGCAGTGCTATTTCATCACATTCTCCATCGCCAAAATCAAGTGATGAAATAACTTCATCATTTTGGCTAAATTGAACTACACCTTGTACATGATGACGACAATCACCTTTACGAATAAGCGGCTCAATTATGTTTCGGGTCCATGTATTACCTTCAGGTGTAACTGCGTCTAAAGCACCTGTAATTTCAATTACATCGTCGTTGTGTTCCATCTGGGTATCAATTCCTTCGAGCCAGTTACAAACATGATTTCCGGTACGATCGATTACTGTACCATTGGCTAGAACAAAAGTTATTTCGCTGTTGCTTGTTACGGTTCGTGTTTGTTCATTGTCGCCATTAAAAGTTTCTATACAGGTACCATTCACACCCACAGAATCGATTACACAATTAGAGTAGGCAATTGAACGCATTGCGCCATCAGTTCCCTTTTCAGCTGATATTTCTATGGTAACAATTCCACTAATTACTCTCCCATTTTTGAGTTCAGTTCCTTCGCCATAATCTAGTGTAATTATAACAGGATAGCCAGTTTCAGCAGTATCGATTGAAACATTAGGAGCCTGACCTGCCATATAGCGCATCCCTTTTTTTCCGCCTAATAAGTTTTTAGTGCCTTTAAATCTTGCTAGTTGTTTTAATAATTTCTCTGAATCGGCAAAAAAATCGGCTTCAAAATTTACTTCTTCTGCCACACTCTCAGCCATCATATCGTCAACGGCAATAGTTGCAGATTTCAATATGCTATCATCTCCAGATGATATTGTGCCAAATGAATTGGAATCCTGGCAAGAAGTAAGGGCTAAAGTAAGTAGTACTATTAAACTTAAAACTAATGTTTTCATGATATAAATTTTTAGATTAAAAATTGTGCTTTTAACTTATATCCGTCAGAAGTTCTTATCGACCCTACTTTATTCTTACTTTTTTGTAAAAAAAAAGAAGCTCATGTATATGAACTTCTTTAAATATGTATTGTAAGCAGTAAGTTTTATTCGAAAACATTAATATACCAATTGTTTTCATTCAAGAGATAATTGTATATCGCATCATGCTGTCCATCGGTATATTTAGCGGCTACTCTTTTTGCTAAGAAAGATGGATCATTACGACGTTTAGCAATACGCATAAGGTCGTAGAATCGTTCTCCTTCGAATGCTAATTCACGAGCTCTTTCGTCTAATATTTGTTCTTCCAATAAATTTTGTTTGGCTCTAAGGTTTCCAGTCAAATCTCTCCATCCAATTATTTCGTTTGTAAAAGGGTCGAACT
>JAQIBQ010000526.1 GCA_027859005.1 Prolixibacteraceae bacterium
ATTGTCGTTTAGTTCAAACTTACGTTGGATGCCAAAAAGTTGACGTTCTGTTTCGGGTAAGTTATCAATGTTGGCCGTAAGTTTTTTGATTCGTTTGTTGATTTCTCTAATGGATATTTTAGAACTTTCTACCAGGTTCAAGGCATTTTCGTAGATGTTGTTTTTGGCATTCCTTACTTGAGCTTCCAATTGTTGAATGGGACCAAAGTCTGCCCCTTTTTTGATGTTGGTCATCGATGATTTCTCAACAGATAGTTGATTGATCTCCAAAATCAATTGGTTCAACAGTGGATCTTGCACACCCATGGCCGAAGGAGCCAAAATGGATTCTACGTCTTGATTTTCTTCAATGTAGTTGAGCAGGTATTGGTAGTATTGAGTTTGCATGTCTAATTGCAATTTTTGATTTTCCAAAACTTGCAATTGTTCAAATATATGTTCGGCTTGAAACGACAAATTCATCACTTTGTTCTCTGAGCGGAAAACCTGTAAATCACTTTCAGCAATGTCTAATGATTTTGATATCGTGTCTAACTGTGAATCGATAAATGCAATGGTATTGTTCGCAATTTCGTTTTTCTTTTCCAAGTTACGTGCCAAATATTCCTCGGTAAGTTTGTTTAAAAAGTCAGTTGCTTTTAATGGGTTGTTGTCTTCAATGCTTATTTTTAACATGGAAGCTCCTTTAGCCATTGGTTCTAATACTAATCGGGCTTGGTAAGCTAGGGTTAAATGGTGTGGTGAATTAAAAAAGAAAAAGTAATTGTTGACCGCTTCGGGGTTGAAGTTTTCCTTGATCTTTATGTAGAAATCGAAATGTTCTGTTTTGACTCTTTCGCCTGGTTTAATGGTTGCATTATAGTCTATTGAAGCAACTTTCCCTAGGAATTCGTCGGTGGAATAATTGTATACGGTTTTATCCTCTTCTTCAATTTTAATATTTATTGTTCCATCGTTGTGGATGGAGACGCTAAACTTGGCTCCTAGAATTTGAGGAGACTCTTTAAAAAAGATGATTTCAAAAGGAGCTTCGTAATATATTTCACGTTGAGCAATTCTTCCTTGATTGTAATAAGATATTTCGAAATCCAATTTTTCAATTGTTCTTCTGATTTGGCTGTAGGATTGTAGAATAATGGATTGGTTTTCAAAATTCTCGGCCGAAGGATACATGCCAAAGCCCGAAAGCATGTCCAGACTTCCCCCCATGTTTGAACCAAAAGGTGTTCCTTTGGTGTCGTCACTAATTAGTACGGTGGTGGAAATGTTGTATATTTTTGTGGTGTAACGATTCACCAAATACGCAATACCTAGTGCAAAAACAACGGAAAGAATAAACCAGTGAATGTTTCCAATAAAATAATTGAAAAGCTTCCTTAAATCGATGGTTTCTTCTTCTTGGTTGTTGAAGTTATTTTGGTTGGTTTGATTTTCCATTGAATTATATTTTAATAAAGATAGATCAGGGGGTTGTTACAAGGCTATTAATAAAGTAATAAATACTGAAAGCCGCATTTACTGTGGCAATAATGGTACCCACAGGAAGTGTTCTGGCTCCATAAACTCTATTGGTTGGTTCTACATAAATGATGTCATTGGGAAGAATGTAATAATATTGACTTTGAAAAATATCGGTACTGGTTAAATCCAGTGTTTCAATAATCTTAATTCCATCAATATGTCGAATCACTTTTACGGTATGGCGGTTGGCAAAATCGGTAAGGTCTTTGCCCTGTCCGATGGCCTCAAAAATGGTCAAACGGTCTTTGTATATGCTATAGGTTCCAGGTGCTTTAAATTCGCCTAATAATGAAATTGAACGATTTACTTGTTTTACCACGACAGAGTATTGTACCAATCGTTCAGCAATACTTTTGTTAATAATTTCTTTTATTTCAGGAGTAGTAAGTCCCGATACTTTGAGAGTTCCAATGTAGGGGAAATCAATTTCACCCGCATTGTTCACTTTGTAACTACCCAATTCAATGGCAGCATCGTTATTTAGGTAACGGTCGGTGCTACTTAAATTGAAATATTGTGCCAACTCATCGTTCGAGATAATTTGAATGTATAAATTGTCGTTGGGTTGAATCCGGTAGGCTTCAGGAGTACTTGTTTTTAAACCTTCTATTGAGTCGATATTACCCTGTACGTAAACGTAGTCTTTTAAAGGAACACACGAACTCAGAATGAAAATGGAAAAAAACAGGCTTAAGAGAGTAATTTTTAAAAACTTCTTCATGGTTGTATTGTAACGTTTTATGATGAATCGAATATAGTTTTTTTATTAAAGTCTGGCAAATATATAAAAAGGCATTTCCAGTACAATGATAAACTATCTATTTGTTGCAATTCTTTAACAAACGGAACAATTATTTGATTAAGCTGGCCTTTTGTTAAATGAGTGAGTAGAGAAAAGTAAAAAGTGAAAAGTGAAAAGTAAAAAGTGAAAAGTAAAAAGTTAGAAGTAAAAAGAGAAATGGGTGATGAGTGATGAGTGTAATGAGTTACTGGTAAAAATCCTTCAATTTGCTTTCAGTGATTTTCAATTTATTGCAGTTGCTTTTGTTTGTATAACTATTGAATTAAAGATTAATAGCTATTAAATTCTAGACATTAGACCATTTTTTAAATCTAAAGTCTTGTGTTTACTACCTAGACACCATATTTCATGAATTTCATTCCTCTTTTAAACCGATGTATTTTCAATGCATGGTGGTTTATTCGTTTTAAGAATGCTTGTATAAATATTGGATTGTTTATTTTTGGGATGCTAAAATGATTCGAAAAATTATACATATCGATATGGATGCCTTTTTTGCATCGGTGGAACAACGAAACCGTCCGGAGCTAAAAGGGAAAGCTATTGCAGTAGGGGGCAGCAGCAATCGAGGAGTTGTTGCTGCGGCAAGTTATGAAGCCAGAAAGTTTGGAGTTCGTTCTGCCATGCCAACGCATAAGGCCATGGCTTTATGTCCACACTTAATTCTTATTAAAGGCAATGGGAAAGCTTACAAAGAAGTCTCTGAAATTATTCAAGGTATATTTCACGAGTATACCGATTTGGTTGAACCTCTCTCGCTAGACGAAGCATTCATGGATGTTACTTTTCATAAAAAAGGAGTGCACTCGGCCACCTTGATTGCAACTGAGATTAGAGAGCGAATTCTTGCCGAAACTCAATTAACGGCTTCAGCAGGAATATCATACAATAAATTTTTAGCTAAAATTGCATCTGATATAAATAAGCCCAACGGTATGTTTGTGATTCCTCCTGAAGATGCGATTTCTTTCTTATCCGATTTGAAAATTGATCAGTTTTTTGGAATAGGGAAAGTGTCAGCGGAGAAATTCCATTCATTGGGGATACACACCGGTAAAGACCTCCGCCGATTTGATAAGAATGATTTGGTACGATGGTTTGGAAAAGCCGGAAACTATTATTATAACATTGTACGCGGCATTGATAACCGGGAAGTTAAACCTTTTCGGGAGCGGAAATCGATAGGAGCAGAGCAGACTTTTGAAAAGGATATCGATTCTGTTGATGAATTGAATGAACGTTTATATCGAGTGATAGACCGGATGTGGAAAACGGTTGAAAGAAAGACGGTAGCATTTAAAACAGTAAGTTTAAAACTTAAATATTTCGATTTTGAAGTGATCACCAGAAGCAAAACTGTCGATTTTTATATGGATTCTAAAAAAGAGATGATTAATATTGCTGTCTCACTTTTACGTGATGAATTACCTTTGCCAAAAGCTGTACGATTAATTGGAGTAACGGTTTCGAACTTTGAAAAGGAGAATACCTTGCCCGAAC
>JAQIBQ010000570.1 GCA_027859005.1 Prolixibacteraceae bacterium
TTTTTAAATGAACCATTTTCAATTGCCTTTTCAAGTTCTGTTGTGTAAGGGAACAAGCTGTTTTCTTCGTGGTTGAGGTGTTTGACCAATTCTGATTTATAGCTTTCAAAAAAATCGGCAATAAGTTTGTTGTTGGTTTTGTTCTCATGGCTACTTGAATGAAAAAACTCCAGTACCATTGCTTCCAATTCAGGAAGCTTAACTTTTTGGTAGTAATTATGCGTATTTTTTAAATAAGCTATTATAATATCTATGGAGTAATCTTTTAAATGGTCTTCTGCAAAATAATCGTGATTGTGGTATGAATTTAAAATCTCGAGAAAAAAAGAAAGCTGAATGTTATTTTCGGTACAAACTTCACTAACAGTCTTATTGCCAAATCCCATTTCAATTCCAAAACGACTAACGATTGGTATTAATAAATAATTCAGATGTATAACATCTGCCATTTTCATCTTTCCTGAAATAGGTAAGTGATGCATAATTCTATCTTTATATAATGTTCAATTTATAATCAGTGTAACTGAATTGCTTTTAAAGTGTTCATTCGAATTCAAAAATATTGGAATTTTAGTGATTTTTCCTCATAATATGTAGGTATTTAAAGACAATAGTCCAGTAAGCTTTTGCACTGCATTGATAATAAGACAATTAAAAAACCAGTAGTTGTTTATGTAACTCGCTAGTAAATAGTGGTTTAAATTGCGTCTCATTACTCAGCTCTCAAAATCTAACGATCTATTGTAAAGACGTATTCCTTTTAAATTAAAGTGATAGAGTAGTTATTGTTAATAACAGATTGGTTATATGTTTTAACAGTGATGAAATTATTTTAATTTAGCCGCCCGAATCTTAATCAATAAAATTTCATCAAATGAAGAAGTTGAGTTTAGTAATCTGTGTTTATAACGAAGAAGACAACATTCAACCACTGGTTGAGCAAATTAAAGTTGCTTTAACAAACTTTGATTTTGAAGCTATTTTTGTTGACGATGGTTCTACCGACAAAACAAGGTCAAAAATTAGAGCGATAAACGATGAGCGTTTCGTTTTAGTTGAATTAAAGAAGAATTATGGGCAAAGTTCTGCTCTTCAGGCAGGTATCGATATCGCAGAAGGCGAATACATTGTTACCCTTGATGGTGATCTTCAAAATGATCCAGCTGATATTCCTGTAATGATGCAAATGTCTATTGATGGTGATTGGGATGTAGTAGCAGGTATTAGAGCAAATAGGCAAGATGGTATGTTTCTACGAAAGATACCTAGCAAAATTGCTAACTCAATAATTAGAGGTACTACTGATGTGCACATTAAAGACTACGGTTGCACATTGAAATTGTTTAGAAATGATATTGCGAAGAATATTAAGATTTATGGCGAATTACATCGCTTTATTCCTGTTCTCGTTGCACTTGAGGGAGGAACTATTACACAAATGGATGTTAAACATCATGCTCGTATACATGGTAAATCGAAATATGGAATTAGTCGGACTTTTAAAGTGGTAAGCGACTTATTAGTCATGTTGTTTCTGAAAAAGTATTTTCAAAAACCAATGCATTTATTTGGTGGAGTAGGACTGTTCAGTATTACAATTGGTGTATTTATCAATTTCTATCTTTTAATTCTAAAAATATTAGGTCACGATATCTGGGGGAAACCTCTTCTAATACTTGGCGTTATTTTGCTTCTGGCTGGTTTGCAATTAATTACGTTTGGGCTAATTGCAGAGATGCAGATGAGAACTTACTTTGAATCGCAAAACAAAAAACCCTACCGTATCAGAAAAATTGAAAAAGTAGGGTCTTGATTTTTTTGTTTTTTCTTGAGCTTATATAGTTTTGCGTTTTATGCTACAACCTAAGTTGCGAGTTTCTTTAACTTTAATTTCGTGTCCATTACCTAAACTGTTTAGAGCATCTTTTAAATAAAATGCTTCAACTTCTGCTGCGTTTTTATGGTTGTCGTCTATTGCACCTTTGTAAACCAAATTCAAGTTTTTATCGAAAAGGTAAACATGAGGAGTGGTTTGTGCCCCCATCGAATTAGCCAATTTACTTTCAACATCAACTAAATAGGGCCATTTGTAGTTGTTCTTTTTTGCGTGATCTTTCATTGCTTCAACTGAATCGTCACCATCTCTTTTTTTGAAGTTTGAGTTGATTAGTGCAAAACCTACAT
>JAQIBQ010000044.1 GCA_027859005.1 Prolixibacteraceae bacterium
ATCCGGGAATCAGGATAGATCACCCGGCAGAACTTGGGTTTCATAAAGAAGAGCACAAAGATTTTATGGTAGCCGGCCCCGATAGCTCGGGGTTTTCCTAAGTTTTTGAGCTCGTGCAAAAAGTTAGTCTGCGAAGCAAAATGTATATTTTATACATCTTTCAAAGAAAAAATCCTAAAATAATTTTTAATTATATCCCCAATAAAATCAATTGATCCATTTCTTATTGAGTAGAGTGAAGTATGACAATGAGTACCCGTCAGAATAGGGTTTCGAAGACTTTTGGGTTAGACAGAAAGTATGCAAAAGCATAACACATTAATATTTTCCCCACAACTTTTCCATGTGATCCCTAATATTACTTTGATCCAAATTTCTGACACCGCTTTCTGACACCACCAAATTTTCAGGCATAAAAAAAGCTGGTCAAAAACCAGCTTTTCCTTTGTTAATCCTAGTAGCGAGAGGCGGGCTTGAACCGCCGACCTCGTGATTATGAATCACGCGCTCTAACCAGCTGAGCTACCTCGCCATTCTTTTTATTGCTTTAGGCTTTTTTGAAAACTTAACCGCCAACTTTCAAGTTATTAATCGAGTTACTCTAACAATCAGTTCCAAAATACTTCGGAAACCTAGCCATTATTCAATAAAATTAAACCCCTTTTTCTAAGAGCGGTGCAAATATATAGGTTTTTCTCTTTTTTCATAACCATTTTCAAATCTTTTTTTTTCTCATTAATATGTTTAAATTGGTAAATCAAAACTTAATTGATATATTGCACGCAGTCATACAACGAATACACAAAAATGAGTAAAGAGAAACTAGAACTTGAATACGTTATCAAATGCTCACCTAAAGTCCTCTACAATAGGCTCAGTTCAGCATCTGGTTTATCCGAATGGTTTGCCGATGATGTTGTGGTTAATGGAAAGAGTTACACTTTCATGTGGGATGGTTCAGGGCAAGAAGCAAGTTTAGCTTTTCGCAAAGAAAATCAAGTCGTTCGTTTCGACTGGGTTGATGAAGACACCTATTTTGAATTCAAAATTAGTAAAGATGAATTAACTGGCGATGTTTCTTTACTTATTACAGATTTTGCCGAGGAGGACGAAATTGAAGAAACTAGTTCACTCTGGAATTCTCAAATCGCAACACTAAAACAGGTTCTAGGCTCATAATCAACACCGTAATACAAACACTTTTCTTTTAAAATTTACGTTAGTCATTTAAAGTAACTTCACTACTATTTATTACTCAAAAAACAATGTCAATTCGTTGCATATTTTTAGTTTTGCAGTAGTGGTTTAAATTATTTAAATGAAGCGACTATACTCATACCTAATCAGAAGTTTTATTGGGCCTTTTATTCTTACCTTCCTAATTTGCATTTTTGTTTTACTCATGCAATTTTTGTGGAAGTATCTTGACGACCTTATAGGGAAAGGCCTTGAAAATTCGGTAATAATTGAACTTATGTCTTATGCGGCATTAAGTTTGGTACCACTTGCCTTACCTTTGGCAGTTCTACTTGCATCAATTATGACCTTTGGTAATTTAGGTGAACGTTTTGAATTACTTGCGATTAAAGCAAGTGGTGTTTCTCTGCTTACCATTATGCGACCACTTATCATCTTTAACATTGCCATTACCTTTCTTGCTTTCTTTTTAGCAAATGAGGTTATTCCTGTTGCCAACAGTAAATTTGCGGCCCTACTTTGGAGCGTTAAGAAACAACGCCCCGAAATGATTATTAAGGAAGGAATTTTTTCGAACGAAATTGACGATTATAGTATCAAGGTGAGCGACCGAGATAAAAACACAAATGCATTGTTGGATATAATGATATACGACCATACCCAACGAAAAGGAAATATAAATGTTATTGTTGCCGATTCGGGTTACCTTAATATGTCCGACGATAAGAATTATATGATTTTAACGCTTTACAATGGTGAAAGTTATACTGAGACTAAACCAGGCGATCGAAATTCAAAAAAAACGAATCCATTCCGAAGAGAGAATTTTGAAAAAGAAAAACTTGTAATCAATGTTCAGAACTTCAACCTTAACAGACCTAACGAGAAGTACTTCAAGAACAACTACAAAATGCTCAACAATAGGCAAATAGACACAATTGCCACCAATTTACAGGAGAAGTACGACAGTAAGGAAGAGATTGTTACTACTAGCTTAATGTATAATAGGCGTCTTAATTCAGAAATTAAAAATAGCTACTATCCCGATAGCATAAAAGTTGACACTCTATTTGCTCAACTTATTCCAATTCAATACGATTCGGTTTACAATAAACTTACAAAATTTCAAAAAAAGTCTGTTTTAAATGGAGCGCAACGTACAGCGCAACAAAACCTACGAATTATATTACAATACGAATCAGATCTTGGAAATAAACTGGTTTGGATAAACAAGCACTGGGTTGAATGGCACAAAAAATACACCCTATCGTTGGCCTGCATAATTTTCTTTTTCATTGGTGCTCCACTTGGCGCAATAATTCGCAAAGGTGGATTTGGAATGCCAGTTGTAGTTTCGATATTACTATTTATTTCCTATTACCTAATTTCGGTTATTGGAGAGAAAGTTGCTCGCGAAGGAGTATGGAAAATAGATATGGTTTTGTGGGTACCAACAGTGTTTTATTTATTGATTGGAGTTTTATTAACACATCAAGCCGTTACTGATTCTTGGCTATTAAGCACAGAATCTTACGCCAAACATGCTCGTAAAATAGGGAGCCTTATAGTTAAGGCAAGATACTTGTTGTGGCCTGTTCAAAAAGAAATAATAGAAGATGAAGTTGAGAATTTTGTTTCTGACAAATAAAGTACCTTTTCCTCCTAAAGATGGTGGCTCAATTGCCACATTTGGAATGATTAAGCCATTTGCTGACGCAGGACATAAGGTTACGGTATTGGCAATGAATACCCGAAAGCATCATGTAACTCCTTTTGAAATCCCCAATGATCTTCAAGCTCAAATTACGTTTCATTTGGTAGAAGTTCCTGCACATATTAAACTAATTGAATTACTTAAAAACCTTCTTTTTTCAAAATTACCTTACAATGCAGAACGCTTTATCGATAACAAATACACGAAAAAGCTTGAAAGCCTTTTAAGTGCATTTGAATACGATATAATCCAGCTCGAAGGTCTTTATTTATACCCTTACATACCTACCATTAGAAAATTTAGCAAAGCAAAAATTGCCTACCGAAGTCATAATATAGAACATGAAATTTGGGAACGGAGCGCAATTCAGGCAAAAGGATTAAAGAAATTCTATTTAAATATTTTAAGTTCAAGGTTAAAACAATTTGAACTTGATTCCATAAACACTTACGACCTTTTACTCCCAATAACCGAAAGAGACAATTCAAAACTACGAGAAATGGGCAATAAAAAACCTTCCTTCTCGATTCCTGCAGGGTTCGATATTGATTCGCAGATTCAAAAACAAACTGATTTTGAAATGAATATCTTTTTTATTGGCGCACTAGATTGGCTTCCTAACCAAGAAGGCATAATTTGGTTTATAGAAAGATGTTGGCCTCAAATTTTAAAACAAGAACCCACCGTTATTTTGAAAATTGCTGGAAGAAATGCTCCCTCATGGTTAATTGACAAACTGAATGTAAAGAACACACAATATCTAGGTGAAATTGATGATGCAAAAGAATACATTATCAACAATGGGATAATGATTGCGCCAATGCTTTCTGGCAGCGGAATGAGAATAAAAATAATTGAAGGAATGCTTTATCAAAAGGCAATTATTACAAGTACTATTGGTTGTGAAGGAATAAAAGTTAAAAATGAAGAACAGCTTTTTATTGCCGATACACCAGCCGATTTCTCTAAATATGTCTTATCATTGTTACGAAACAGAAAAAAGATTATTGAAACAGGAGCCAAAGCTTTTAAATTTGTAAAAGACGAATACAATAATCAACACCTGAATAATAAACTAGTTGCTTTCTATAACCAACACATTGGATGATCATACTTCAACTTATATTTTGGATTTCTGTTTGGGCTTTGGTTCATTCCTACATTGGTTATCCCCTTTTCTTACAACTAATTATAACAATTAAGGGAAAGAAAAAATACAAAGAATTTACACGCAATAACGAATTACCAAAACTTTCAATATTAATGGCAGCCTATAATGAAGAAGCCATTATTGAGAAAAAAATTCGAAGCATATTCAATACCACTTATCCGCTTGATAAAATTGAAATACTGGTTGGATCTGACAATTCAACTGATTCTACAAATTCTATATTAAAACATTTAGCAATTGAATTTCCACAAATTCATTTCAAACCTTTTAGCTCTCGTCAAGGAAAAGTTAACATCATCAATCAACTTAGCGATTTAGCAATTAGTTCAATTTTAATCATTACAGATGCAAATGTATTACTAGAACCCACAACACTATTTGAGCTAGTTAAATACTTTGCCGACAATGAAGTTGGATTGGTTGACACACACATGAAAAACTACGGTTTCAAAAAAGATGGGATTTCAATTCAGGAAAAATCTTATATCTCACGAGAAGTATTTGTAAAGCAGCTTGAAAGCAATGCATTTGGAACCATGATTGGTCCATTTGGTGGTTGCTATGCAATACGAAAAGAACTATTCACCAAAGTACCTTCTAATTTTACTGTCGACGATTTCTTTATTTGCATGAATGTTCTGGTATTGAAGAAGAAAACGATCAATAACTTAAATTCTATCGTATTTGAAGATGTATCGAACAACTTAAATATAGAATTTAAACGAAAAATAAGAATCGCAATTGGCAACTTTCAGAACCTACATTATTATAGAAAACTTTTAGCAAATCCATTCACTGAAATTGGCTTTAGCTTCATATCACACAAAGTATTACGATGGTTTGGACCATTCTTTTTAGTTGGAGCTTTACTAGCAAATATTTTACTAATTAAATATTCCAACGTTTACTTTATACTACTCATGGCTCAACTTTTTGTAACATTTTTACCAATTGCTGACATCTTTCTTAAAAAGTTTGGATTACATATTGTACTTTTGCGCTTCGCAACTCATTTTTATACGATGAACCTTTCACTTTTGATTGGTTTTATCAAATCGATTAAAGGTATAGAATCAAATGTCTGGAGACCAACAAAACGATTTCAAGAATAAATTGAACTCAATAGAAGAAGCTATTGAAGATATTCGTAAGGGTAAAATTATTATCGTTGTAGACGATGAAGACCGTGAGAATGAAGGTGACTTTATTGCTTCGGCAGAAAAAGCAACGCCTGAGATGATCAATTTCATGGCAAAAGAAGGCCGTGGTCTAATTTGCGCCGCTATAACAGAACAGCGATGTGACGAATTAGAGCTTGACATGATGGTTGGAAAAAACACATCAATGTATGAAACAGCATTTACTGTATCAGTTGATGCACTGGGCCATGGAACTACTACTGGTATTTCAGCCTACGATAGATGTGTAACAGCAAAATTACTTGCCAACCCTGATACCAAGCCTGAAGAACTCGGTCGTCCGGGACATATCTTTCCACTAAAGGCAAAAGACAGAGGTGTTCTTCGTCGCTCTGGGCATACCGAAGCAGCTGTTGATTTAACCCGTTTAGCAGGTCTCGAAGCTGCAGGCATTTTGGTTGAAGTAATGAACGACGACGGAACCATGTCACGTCTACCTGAGTTAATTAAAATTGCAGAAAAATTTGACCTCAAAATAATTACTATTGCCGACCTTATTGCCTATTTGATTGAACAAGAAAGCCTAATCAAAAGAGGTACAGAAGCTAGACTACCGACCAAATATGGAGATTTTCAAATAATACCTTACCTCCAGAAATCAAATGGAAAAGAACATGTTGCATTGGTTAAAGGTGAATTGAAAAACGATGAACCAGTATTGGTTCGTATGCATTCTTCATGCATCACTGGCGATATTTTTGGATCAATGCGTTGTGAATGTGGAGATCAATTGCACAAATCGATGCAAATGATCGAAAAAGAAGGCAAAGGTGTTATTGTTTACCTCGATCAGGAAGGCAGAGGCATTGGTTTATTAAATAAAATCAAAGCCTATAAATTACAAGAAGAAGGATACGATACCGTTGAAGCAAATGTACATCTTGGATTTGCTCCCGATGAACGTGATTACGGTGTTGGTGCTCAAATTCTACGCAATTTAGGCGTTAAAAAAATGCGTTTACTTACCAATAATCCCGTAAAAAGAGTTGGACTTGAAGGGTACGGATTACAAGTTATTGAAAACCTTCCTATCGAAATCGAGCCCAATGAACATAACGAATTTTACATGAAAGTAAAACGTGACAGAATGGGACACATTCTACAAAAATTTAATTACAATCGCAATAAATAGAATACCAGAAAGCATATAGCAAAGATGATTACAAAAGTAATCATCTTTTTTTTGCACTAGAAATCCTTAAAAGGCTGTATTATGGATCATATGGAAAAGTTGTGGGGAAAATATTAATGTGTTATGCTTTTGCATACTTTCTGTCTAACCCAACAGTCTTCGAAACCCTATTCTGACTGGTACTCATTGTCATACTTCACTCTACTCAATAAGAAATGGATCAATTGATTTTATTGGGGATATAATTAAAAATATTTTAGGATTT
>JAQIBQ010000058.1 GCA_027859005.1 Prolixibacteraceae bacterium
ATCCATACGTTCAGGATACAATGCAACAATTGGAGTTAGAGCTGCCATGCGTAATGAATTCAATAAAAACACGACTACAATTCCTGATGGAATATACCACAGCTTATGTTTTAGAATTCCTGGATAGGCAACAAGAAAAATTGTGAATACAAAAAATAAGTTTACTCCCAAGCAATCATAAACAACTTCTATGGCATTTGATGCACCAGTTATCCAAAGTTTTCTTTCACTAAAGTTGACTGAAGTTTTAAAATTAAATAGGGTAAGATAAAATTGGGCTAATCGAAGATAAATTTCTGAAACTACTTGAGTAAAATCGGTATACTGTCCTTTTAAGATCATCCATTTGCGAAAAACTCTCCACAAAAGAAACAAGGTCCCTCCTTTAATTAGAAAACGATTTAAATCGCTTGTAATGAGATTTTTGTCGTATATTTTCCGAATCATTCTCAATTTAATACAAACCGATAGGTTATTGTTCCGGTTTGGAAAGCAGGTGCATTTGAATCTTCATTAAAACGAGCTGTAAGCGCTGCATTTTTAGCCGCATTTCGTAAACTCATATCAGAAGTAGTAGTACCTTTAACCCCTGGTTCTGCTTTGGTAACTTTACCATATTTATCAACCGTTACCTGCACAACTACTGTACCTTCTTCTTGTCCTGGATAAGTTGGTTTTGGTAAAGATTCAGCTGATCTTCCTGACATATTGTATGAAATACCTTCGCCGCCTCCTAATCCGTATTTATTTGCACCAGCACTACCCGTAGCTGTCCCTTGATTTCCTGACTCATAAGTAGCTCCTTGCCCTTCAGATTCTGAATTACTATTTTCGCTACCCGAACTTCCACCAAAAACATTTTGTGCACGTTTGTTTATGGCGTCGATTTTAGCTTGCTCTTGAGCTCTGCGAATACTATCTTGTCTTTTTATTTCTGCAATTCTTCGCTGTTCGGCAAGTCGTGCATCTTCAATCTTTTGTATACTGTCTTTTCTCCTCTTCTCAATTGCTTCACGTTCTTTTCTTGCAATTTCTTGTATACGTTGCTTTTCTTTTTCTTCTTTAAGCTTTTTCTCCAGTTCTTCTTTCTTCTTTCGTGCTTCTTCTTTTCGTTTTAATTCTTCCTCTTCTTGTTTTTTCTTGCCCGCTTCAATTGCAGCCGTTTCCTCAAAATCTTGAGTCATTACCTCCTCATTTCCTGAGCTTATTTCAGGTTCTGGCAGATTGGGTTGTGTTTCTGGTGTTGGAGGTGGAGTAACTTGCTCTTGGGTTTCCTCTGGTTGTTGTTCTGGAATAGGTGTTGGCTTAATCGTTGGTTCAATTTTGCCCATACCAGCATCAGACACACCGAAATCGACCAAAACTCCTTTGTCTTCGGGGAGTGGTAGTGCTGTAAAGAATCCAAATTTCAGCAGAATTAAAAGCAATCCTACGTGAAAAAGAATAGTCAATAGTAATCCTTCTTTATGTTTTTTAATGTAACTCACTAAATTGTAACCAATTATTTTTCGGGACTAGTAGCTAAAATCATTTTGTATTCATTTCTACGGGCAATATTCATTATTTTAACAACTTCTTCAATAGGAACTTGTTTGTCGGCATGCAACGAAATATAAATATCATCTTCGGAACCTAGTGTACGTTGCAAGAATGGCTCAATTTCGTTAAAACGCATTTGGTTTAACTCACCATTATTATTTACAAAATAGTTCAAATCCTCAGTTATGGATATTGTAGTAACGGGTTTCGCTTGAGTTTGATTATTACTTTGTGGAAGTAGCAACTTTAATGCATTTGGTGCAATTAAAGTGGAGGTTACCATAAAGAATATGAGTAATAAGAAAACAATGTCAGTCATTGACGACATGCTAAACTCAGCACTTATTTTAGATCTCTTTTTTAAAGCCATAGGAGCAATTATGAAGCAGGTTCATTCAATAAATCCATAAATTCAGTAGTTGAAGCTTCCATTTTGAAAACAACTTTTTCAACTCTCGAAACAATAATATTGTAGGCAAAGTAAGCTATAATACCAACGGTTAAACCAGCAACAGTTGTAACCATCGCTTGATAAATTCCTGATGATAGTAAGGTTACATCGATATTGTTCCCTGCATTAGCCATGTCGTAAAAGGCCTGAATCATTCCCATTACTGTTCCGAGGAATCCAATCATTGGAGCGCCACCAGCAACACTAGCTAAAAGCGGCAACCCTTTTTCGAGCTTGGAAATTTCTAAGTTCCCTACATTTTCAATCGCAGCATTTACATCGTTTAAAGGACGGCCGATACGAGTGATCCCTTTTTCGATCATTCGGGTTATAGGCTTATTTGTTGACCGACACAAAACCAAAGCATCGTCAATCTTGCCTTCTTGTATATTCTGACGAATTTGATTCATTAGATTTGCATCTAAATTAGAGGCTTTTTGCAAAGCAACATATCGATCACCAAAAATAAAAATGGCTATAACGGATAATAAAGCTATAGGAACCATTATCCAACCCCCTTTTAGAGCTAGATCCCATAAATCTAAGGTTATTCCTTCAGGCTCCATGGCCAACACATCGGTTGCATTCGTAACTTGTAATAAGAAAAATGATAACATATGAATATTTTTTAGCTGCTATTTAAACGGAAGCATTGTTGTTTTATTTCACTTTATTATTTGTGTTTGCAAAATAAATAAAGTATTTGGAATAGTGCATTGCTTTATTCATTTTTCAATTTCTTCTTTTTACTCTTTCGAAGAATTGCTTTCTTGAAGCGACTTATCAATTCAGAGAATGTATTGAATTCTTCGCGATACGAAAAGCCTAATCCCTGAGTATAAGGCGATGTATCGTAAATTATATTGTCGTTAGAATGGTTATAAGCCTTGAATTGCAATTTACCATTATCGGTAAGTTTTATATTCAAATCGAAGTCGCCAATAACATCACCGTTTTTGTTTGAATTTGGATTTGCATTATTCGCAATATTGCCATCGAGAGTAATCCTATCATTCAATATTTGGGTACTTAACGCTAATTCAATTTGATCGTCCGAAATATCATTTCCGGGGCGATAATTTATCCCAATATCTAGCATATCAGTTATTTGCGACAACCAATTACTTAATTGATTTGAAAATAATTCACTTGCAGTGGTGCCAACTAACTCAGCTCCTGTCTCAGTTGTAGGCTTTCCTGCAAAAAATTCAGGGGTGTAAAAACGCCCCAACATTAATAGTGATATTATTTGCTTATTAACATCTTCTTTTGTCACTATTAATTGACCAACCTGCTCTTTAATTCGCTCTTCTGCAGTTGGTAATTCAATTGCGAAATCGATCTTAGGCGATGTCAATTTATCCGTCAATATAATCCTACAATCTACTGGTATTCTGCGTGAAAGATCTATATCTTGGTAATTATTAACAAATAAATCAGATAAAGAAGTTTTCACTTTATACATTGCTTCTATATCAATGAGAGCATCGTATGGATCACCAATCCATTCAATTGTACCTCCTTTACGAATTGTAAATCTTTTATTGAGAATATTTTGTAGTGAAAATAAGTAATCACCTTCTTCAATTACATAGTTACCATACATGTTTATTTTATAGTTGCGATCAATCTTAACTTGCAAGTTACCATTACCCGCTCCTTTTATTACATCGCCAAATTGAGAGTTAAAAATAAGTTGAACTTTTGCTTCAGGGGTGAGTTCCAAATCGAAATTCATATCCAAACCTGTTGTTACTACATTGTACTCATTTTCCTTCTGAGTATCGGAATCGTTGTTTATAAATTCAATGAAATCATACTGTTCTGCATTTTCTTCGGTATTGAAAGGAATATACACATTCGTACCTTTTTCGCTACGTGCATCTCCATAAAGCAGAATGCTATTACCTGCCCCAGTAATATCAACAGTTCCACTTACATATGCTGTACCATAGAACGAATCATTGTTTGCGGCTGTTGTATTTAATGCCAACAGATTAGGTGTATCAACATGTAAATCATACACAAATTCTTTGAAAGTAGAATGCTTTATACTTCCATCTAAAACCGCACGGTTATTATCTTTATCTTCGAACTTAAATTGTTTAAACAGAATGGAATCGGAAGCGAAATAGACAGGATCTCTAAAATAGTAAGTCGTATTTAAATAACTTAAGCCTATGCTTGAGCGAGAATCAGGTATAATAACACCATCTAACAAAATTTGGTCGGTTCTTCCATGTATATGGATATTCCCCGAAGCGAATCCGTGTTGATTGTTAAATGAAGAAGGCATGATTACTCCCATTATAGTTAAAGGAGTATTTTTAAAAACCGCATTCATGTCAAGCATTCCATTCAAAGGATCAATTGATCCTTTTGCATCAACAACTGAAACATCATCATTCGTTAAGGATAGCGTAGAGATTAATTTCTCTTGTTGATGATCCCAATTACTTTTCAAGTTAAGTTCTCCCAAATATCCATCTTTAAATGAAAGGTTATTAACCGACAAGTTTAAATCAAGCATCATTTTCTCAAAAAAATCAACCAATTTTGCTTCACCATTAATACGACCAGTGAATAATGAACGTCCCATTAAGGGTTCAAACAGTAATAAGTCTACATTTTCAATTTTTGCAAACGCCGTGTTCTTGTCGTTATTAGCTATTGATCCGTCAATTACAAATCGTTGGTTATTGCTATGAAAATTAAGATCATAGAAGGCAACTGAGGATGAATCAATTGTAATTTTTGTTTTGTCGATTGTCCAAAGTGAATCTGAGAAATAAATTTTTGATGGTTCAATATTCGTGGTAATATGTGGATAGTCAGAAGAAGTACGTTCAAATTTTGTTTGCGTTATAATTTTACCGCTATAGGTTGTTTGTCCATAGTTATTCCAGAATAAATTTAAATCAAGCAAATCTGATTTCCCCTCACTATCAAGCGTCAAATTATAGATGTTTACCTTGCTATTCAATGCAATTCGTTCAGCCTGTGAACGAGCATGTATTCTATCTTTATCTGCACTAATTTGAATACTTACATTTTCAAATTCTTGTTTTGCATTTCGCATTAAAGGTAGAAATGTTTCCAATAACATTGAATCAGAACTGGGATGATAATAGCCCTTAATTTCAATGTCTGGGTTTATATACAAATCAGGATTAATCACATTAATAATGGGCATTATATTTTTGATATTAAAATGATAATCGAATGCATTATAATCGGCTATTGAAACTGACTTTGAATAATAAGATGATGGTAAATAGCGTTGATAAAATGAAATAATGGAGGGCCCAATATTCATAAAATTATACCTCCCAATCAACTGTCCATCAACCAAATCACTAGTCAAAGTAAAAACACTTGTATCTCCTTTCGGTGAATTATCTAAAACTATTTGCTGAATTGAGAAACTGTCTATTTCGTTCTCGAAAAAGACATCGCTAAGCGCTAATTGTCCTTTTACATTATCAATATTGTCCCCTTCAAAATTGGCATCAATATTTAATTTAAGAGTGAACTTATTCTTAACAATATTTAGCTTTTGAAGATTAGCATGATCAATTTCTGCAATAAATTCAAATACAGGCAGTTCAGGAATTAAATCTAATTTTCCATCAAATCTCATTTCTAAATTTGGATCGAGTATTGAAAAATCGCCCTCGAATTGTTTGTTCGTAATTGCTCCTTTCAAATTGATTTTTTGAAATTTATAATCGTTAAAATCAATCTCATCAACAATACCATCGAAAACTAAATCGTAGTCTGATCCATATTTAACCGTCCCATTTAAATTACCATTTAAAGAAAGGTTGTCAAATTTATTATTGTTGAAAATTGAGCCTATATCTAATTTATTCGTTGACAAATGTCCACTTATTGATAATTCTTCGTGTTTATGTGGTTTGAATGAAATATCACTTTTTATTGTCCCCAAATTACTATAAGCTGTTCCATAGGCTACAAAATCATCATGAAAGCCTGTGAAATTACCTTTGTAACTGAATACTCCTACATTGTCTAAAAAACTGGGCAAGTTGTTAATTGCCATTTTCATTTTAGGAGGTAAATCAAGGTTTCGAATTTCATTTAAATTGGCAAATGACTCTTGTAAATCGAAGAATAAGTAGGCCGTTTTGAAATCTAATAAACCGTTAATATAAAAGTTACCGTTCAAATTAGTGAAGTTACCAACCGAAAGATTGAGGTTCTTTCCTCTTAAATCATTCAAATCACCTTGGAACTCTCCTTTTAATTTGGTGGTAATTCCATTGTCATAAGCCGGATCAAATAAAAAAGAAATATCTCTTAACCCAAAATCAAGCCGATTCAAATTCAATTTCACCTTTATATCTTCAATTTTTTTTGAATTGAAATAGTTTTGAAAGGACAACTCGAGTTTTTTGGCAATTAATTTTGAATTTACAGTATTTGCCTCAGTGTTTGTCAAGTTCAAAATCGAATCGGAATAGCTTACAACAGACGTGAATTCGAGTATTTCAAATCCATTCTTACTTTTCAAATTAAGCTCATCAATTGTAAACTTCAGACTATTAATATCCCTAAAGTAAGCCTTTTCAATAATAACATTTAATTGATTTATTGATAACAGATCAATTAATTCGGTAGTAATTGAATTATCAAAGTAATTAAAATTACCATTTACTAATTCAAACCGATTGCAATTAAACTTCCAACTAGAATCTGCCTTTTTAGGTGATGATTTAAATGCTTTTGAAAGAAAAGAGAAGTTGTATTCTCCACTAT
>JAQIBQ010000109.1 GCA_027859005.1 Prolixibacteraceae bacterium
GTATAAGAACGCAATTGAATGTTACCAAAAAATGTTGCAAATTAATCCTAAAAAGAAATTGCAACTAAACTACCTTTTTGTCAGCGCATATATGATACTTAATCAAAACGATAAGGCTTTGCAGATTATAAAACAATCCATACTTGAATATCCCGATCATAAACAATTGTTGTATTTGCGAGCACAAATTTTACTCAAAAATAATGAAGTAGATCTGGCCAAGAAATGTATCGATACCATTTTATTAAAAGATTCCACTGATTATACCTACAATGATTTGTTGACTCAATATTATATTGCACAAGGGAATAAACAATTGTACTTACTTCAAAAAAGAAAAAACCTACAACTATTAATCAATTCATTAAATAAAAATAAGGAAAACATTGATCTTATCTTTGAAATAGCTTCAACTTATATGTCTTTGAAAGAGTATAAACAGGCAGAGACTTATTATAATCTCATTTTAGATAATTTCCCGAATAATTATGAGGTGCTTAAGCAAAAAGCAGTAATTGCCTTAAATACTCAGCATTGGTCTAATGCGATTTCAATATACAATCAACTTGAAGCTAATTATTCACTAGAGGAAGGTTTTTGTAATAACAAAGCCATAGCCTATATTCAAATTGGTAATTATTCAAAAGCATTGGAGTATTTTGATAAAACCATTCAGTTAAATCCTAATAATAAAGACGCAGTTTTCAATAGGAATAAACTAAGGTTGGAGAAGAAAAACAAAATTTGATTGCTTGATATGTTCCATTAAAATCCTTCATCAATATATATTTTGTAGGACATCCTAATAACATGATTGAGATTACAATTGGTTGCACTAATTGAGTAACCTTTTTGTATGAAATTAATATTTCACTACCATTTAATTAATATTTACTACCAATCTCCTTATTAATTCTACCCTTGCCATTTTATATAAAAATTAATTTCGTGCTATCTGATTTTTGATATCAACGAGCTAAAAACTTGTATCTGAAAATTGAAATTGATTATCTAATTTTAAACGCTTAAATTGCTAGTAGTTAGTATTTTTAATTTCATGAAAAATGATATTCGAAATGGGTTTTTTTAAAGTGCTTTTATTAATTGATGAGAATTGATTTTTAAAGCAAAGGATGAAATATTAGTGATGATTTTGAAACGTAAAATGTAGAATTTGACGAATCTTATATCAAATTGGATTGATTGCTTTAACTAAAAAAATCATCAGAGTTCTACATTTAAAAATAAATATTAGTAATTCAAATACCTAAACCAAAAAATGAAATTTATGTACAAAAAACAATTTTCAAAGCTCTTTTCACTTAAGAAATCATTACTACTAATTATTACATTGGTACTTGTTTCTTTTGTTGGAGGTATTAATGCTTTGGCAAGTGAATCTGCTCAAAATGCTGCGCAGGTTAAGGGTATTGTGACAGAGGAAAGAAACTCAACTCCATTACCTGGTGTAGCTGTTATTATTAAAGGAACAACCGTAGGTACCATTACCGATATCGACGGAAATTTTGCTATTGATGCAAAATCTAATGACATACTTGTTTTTAGTTTTATTGGATAAATGCAACATGAATTAAAATTTGGTGATAACACCAATTTAAATGTACAGCTTGTAGAAGACCTTTACGGAATTGATGAAGTAGTTGTTACCGGATACGGTGTTCAGAAAAAAAGTGATTTGACTGGAGCTGTTTCTTCTGTTTCAGCAGAAAAATTGAATAGTGTGCCAATTCCAAATGTTGAGCAAGCATTACAAGGGATGGCTGCAGGTGTTAACATTATTCCTAAATCGGGTAAGCCAGGAGAGGAAGCCGATATTCAAATTCGTGGTATTAGTTCTATAAATGGTACTAAACCTTTAGTTATTATCGACGGAGTTTCTGGTAGTTTGATGAGTTTGAATCCTTCAGACATAGCTTCTATTGAAGTACTGAAAGATGCATCTTCGGCTGCAATATATGGTGCTACTGGTGGTAACGGAGTAATTTTGGTTACAACGAAGAAAGGATCAGCTGGTAAAATGAGAATCAGTGCGAACGTATATCGCGGAATTGAAAACCCGGTTAATACGGTTGACATGATGAATTCTCAAGAATACATGGAAGTTGTGGAAGAACTTGAAGCAAGGAAAAGTACTCCAAGGAATTATGATCGTGATACTTTAGCTACTTATGACTGGCAAGATATGATTTTTGAAAAAGCGATATCTGAAAGTTATGATATTTCAATTTCAGGTGGTAATGAAGTTTCTACTTATTTGTTTAGTACAAGCCTTAACAAACAACAGGGAATTGTAAAAAACACAGATTATCAGCGCTTTACTATCAGGATGAACTCTGAGCATAAAGTGAATAAATTTATCACATTTGATGAAAAAATCACTTTTGTAAATTCTCAAACAGAAGGATTTGACCAATGGTATTGGCATAATTTTTACAACAATCCAATTGTTGATGTAATATCAGCTGACCCAACTGTTACTGCCTACGATGAAGATGGTGTATGGACTGAATCTCCTTTTAATGTTGGTAATCCAATTGTTAAACTCGACATGAAGGATAAGATTAACAAGAACAATGAATTTGCAGGTAACTTTGGTTTGAAAGTTCATTTGTTAAAAGGTCTTGATTTTAACAGTCGTATTACTGGTAAATTCGGATTAAACGATGCTAAGGAATATCAGGCAATCTACCAAGCATCACCAACTGATTTTAACAATCAGGATAAACTTATTCAGAACATGAATAAGAGTTTGTCTTACAATTTTCAAAATTACATCAACTACCAAACAACCATTGCAGAGAGACACAATATTTCTGTAATGGTAGGTATGGAAGCTAGCAAATGGTGGGGTTACGATATTAGTGGTACCCGAGTTGATATGGCTAGCCCTAATCCAGACATGCTTTATTTAAAAATGTCAACCAATGGAGAATCTGATATTCAAAATGTTACTGGTGGTGCCTATAATGGTGCAAACCAAGCCTATTTTGGTCGTTTGAATTACGATTATTTAGGCAGATACTTATTAACAGTAAACGTTCGTCGTGATGGTTCTAGTAGTTTTGGTCCTAATTTCCGTTGGGGTACTTTCCCCTCATTTTCTGTAGGTTGGAAATTTGCTGAAGAGGATTTCATGCAAGATCTTACTTTCCTTAGCACTGGTAAACTACGTTTTGGTTACGGTCAAACAGGGTCAAATGCTAAAGGTGGTTTCCCATTCCTCTCAACAGTTGAGAATTTAGAAACATTTAGGTATACTGTTGATGGTGTTTCCACACAGGTTGGTACAGCACCTAACCAAATTTCAAACCCATCACTTCACTGGGAATCAGTAAACATGTCAAACCTTGGTTTAGATATGACTTTCTTCGATAACCGTATTTCATTATCTGCCGATATTTTCGACAAAGTGAATGAGGGTATGATATTGGAAAAAGAAACCAGTTCTATTGCAGGAACCTACAACGGTGATAATCCTGAAGTAAACTTTGGAAGTATTAGTAACAAAGGTTACGAAATTACCATGGGTGCTCGTAAAAATAGTGGAGAACTTACTGGATCTTTTGATCTAAATTTCTCTGGTGTGAAAAATGAAGTATTGTCATTGGCTGTTGACTCAATGCAATCGGGAGCTGTACACAATGTACAACCAACCAACATGACACTTGTTGGAGCCCCAGTTGCACAATTCTACGGATGGCAACTTGAAGGAATGTTTTCTGAGAATGACCCAACTGAAAAAGTTGGAAGTAGAACATTTATTACCAATCAACCACAAATTGTTAATGAAGATGGATCCATTACATACGCACAACCTAATGCTAAACCAGGTGATGCACGTTTCAAAGATGTTGATGGCGATGGTAAAATAACTAACGACGACAAAGTACTATTAGGTAGTCCTTTGCCAAAACTCACTTTTGGTTTTTCTTTGAATTTGCAATACAAAGGATTTGACTTTGTTGCATTCTTCAACGGAACTTACGGTAATAAAATCATGAACGGAAGCAAACAATACCTTTATAATCCAGTTGGATATCAGAACAGAGGTGCAGGTTTTGCTGACCGTTATCGCGATGAGGTTGTTAAAGATGGAGTTGTTGTTGTTAATGAAAATCACGATACCGATATATACCGTCTTTCAGCTGATACTTATACAAAAATGTCTAATTTCTTTGTTGAAGATGGTTCTTTCTTACGCTTGAGAAATGTTTCATTAGGTTATACTTTCCCTGGTACATTAACCAAGAAAATTGGTATTGAAAAACTAAGAATATATGGAGGTGGTAAAAACTTATTTACGCTTACTAAATATACAGGACTAAATCCTGAGATAGGCGGAAACGATATTCTTAATATGGGAGTTGATATAGGATTATATCCTGTAACTAGCATGGTCTATTTTGGAGCTAATATCACATTTTAAGGACAAATAAGTATAATAATTGAAAAAAATTGAAATTATGAATATAAGAGTATTAAAAAAATTGTCATTTCTGTTGCTCGGATTTGCATTTTTTAGTTGCAGCTCTGATTACCTTGAACTAAAACCTCAAGCCGCAGAAAACAGTGCTGCATTCTATCTAACGCAAGCTCATGCCGATCAGGCAGTTATTGCAGCATATTCTCAGTTTAACAACATCTCCATTTGGGGAACTGACATCATGCAGAGACTTGGTGATATCCCTTCAGACGATGCAGAAGCTGGTGGTGAAGATATTACTGATGTTCCTTCTCTACAAGAATATGGTCGTTTAACTAACTTAGCTACCGATGGTATTGTTAATGATGTTTTTGGAACGCTTTATCGCGCAATATACTTTAGCAATATTGCTATAGATGAGATACCTGGTATTGTAGAAACAGATCCTGATGCAGATCCTAAGATATTGAATAGAAGAGTTGCAGAAGTTAAATTTTTACGTGCACTCAATTATTTCTATTTGACTATGATTTATGGAGGGGTTCCTTATGTCGATCATGTTCTAGGTGGTGATGAATTTCAACAACCACGTGCCGATATTAAAACCATTTATGAGTTAATCGAATCAGATTTAAAAGATGCCATTGAAATACTTCCTGAACGAAGTGGTTTAGGTGATGAATTAGGTCGTGCTTCAAAAGGAGCAGCGAAAGCATTACTTGGACGCCTATATCAATTTGAATCTTCTTATGCCGATACTTATGGTGGTAAGGATGATCGTTTTGATGGTATGACTGACCGTTGGGCTGAATCACTAAAATATTCAGAAGAAGTAATTAAATCTGGAGAATACGAATTAATTGGTATTAACGGAGAGACTTACGAAACTTGGAGAGGTACTGAAACAAATGGTTACAGGTATATTTTTACTTCTGATAGTGATAATAATAAAGAAGGTGTATTTGAAATTCAATGTGTTCAAGAAGGACTCGGATATGGACCTGCAAGGGGAAATGCATTAGCTCAATGGAGTTGTTCTCGTTATTATTACGATGAAGAAGGACAACCGACTACTACAGGTATGTGGGGATTCGGTATTCCAACACAAGCATTGTGGGATTCGTTTGAGGAAGGTGATCCACGTTTAAAAGCGTCTATGGTTAGAGAAGGTGGTGGTGACTTAATGCAAACAACTGGTAATGCATGGGTTCCTTATTGCTTCGAAAGTTGTATTACAAATATATATGGAACAAAATGGGAAGCTTCATACGAAGAGTTCAAGGCTTGGGGATCAACCTGGCATGGAGCACCTCAAAATTTACGTTTAATACGTATTTCAGAGGTTTATTTAAACGCTGCTGAAGCTGCATTAATGCTCGGTAATAATGCAAAAGCACTTCAATATATCAATAAAGTTCGTGAACGTGCACGTATGTGTGGTGATACAGGTATTCCTGCTGATTTAACAAGTGTTTCAATGGAAGATATCATCAACGAACGTCGTGTTGAATTCTCTTCTGAAGGGAAACGCTATTACGATTTAGTTCGTTGGGGTATTGCTGCTGAAAAATTAAATGCAACTCCTACTGCCGATGACTATCCTAGAGAGTTTATTGTTGGTAAAAATGAATTTCATCCTTTGCCAGAACGCGAAATTACTATGAGTAATGGGGTATTAGAACAATACCCTGGTTGGCAATAGAAAATTATACAGATAATTTTAGCAAAAATAAATTAAAAGGTTGCTTTGTTCTTTATGAACAGGGTAACCTTTTTTTTATGAAATAAATCCACTTATATTTTGGTAATACCGATTATTAATCAAAATGCGCCTTTAGATTGCTTCACTACTAAAGCCACTTTGATTATATATCGGCATTAACCATTCTAATATGCAAAATGGCTTTCAGCGCATTTTGATATAGAATTGGTATTATACTCATCCCAACTCTTAATCTCCAAGTCTTCAATTGTATATTTGAAAAAGGCGTAAATAATAATTCGTAATTCATAAATAATAAATTGAAAGGGTAACCTTTGCCTTTAGTTCGGTATTAATAGTTACCATCCTTAATAACTTTCATTGTTATTTACATTCATAATAATATACATAGAATTAATATAAATAAAGTGTAATGGTACTTGTGGTTTGGTACTATTCGTTTTTTTTTAGTTTTACGGCACCTTAATTAAACCAAACTAAAATCAATGTATATACCTAACTGTTTTTTACAGGGTAACATGCCTGTTTGTATTTCGAAACAATCATTCAATAAATACTTTAATAACAATTCATTTTTGCCCATGACATAATCTGATATTTATTATCGGTTTGTGCATGAAAATTGTCGTGTGTTTGGCAGGCGCACTTCTCAAAAGACTGAGATTTCTATACAAAGAAGGCAACACAATCCGACTTGAAAATCGACGTAGTCAAAATTATGCTGCCTAAAATCAACAATTAATAAGAATTATTAACTGGTTTGGGAGTTACAGCTCCCAAATCGTAAAAGTAAAAAAAATATGAAGTCAAAGATTTGTTATTTACTAATATTAACTTTTTCTATTAGCCTTTTTTCATGTTCAGATGATTTTACCGAATTAAAATCAGAACATGAAGGTTTAACGAGTAGTTTTAATGAAGATGGATATTATGTTTCTTCTGAAGGTGTTTTGTGCTTTAATGGTAGTGATGCATTTTTCACTTTAGGCGAAAGGCTTGTTAAAATGACAAATGAGGAATTTAGACATTGGGAGGCACAAAGTGGATTTAAATCGTTACTTACAGAACTTGAAAATGTTAATACTGAGCTTGATTCTTGTAATACCATTGAAGAATACAACGCAATATCAGAAGCAAATTCTGATATCATTACAATTGAAGAGGACTATTTTGTTGTTCCTGTAATTGAAAATCCTATATACCAATGCATAATAAATAGAAACGGATACTATTGTTGCGAAAATAGAAGAGTTAAAGTTGGTCAAGATGGCGTGTTTTCTTCAAAATTAGACTCAAATGTCGATTGGTGTAACTTTGAAAAGACAGCTGTTGATACTTCTGTAATAGAATATATTCCTTTCTTTAATTCTGCTAATAGTTTAAAGTCCACGAATACGACTTATACTATAGCTCTAGACGGTTGGGCCGGATGGGCTGATAGTAGAAATGCTTATGCTAAAATGTATATATTTGCGTTACGGGAAGAATCAGGAAGTAATTATGTTTTTAAATATTATGCAGCTAGTTATACCACATCTTATGGTCGAAAAATATTTGGTGGAGTAAAGAGATATAAATCGCATCATTATTGTAAAGCCTTTTATCTTAATGTAAAATTCCCAAGCTCTTTTGATACTTATCTTAATAACTATAGGTATACAGAGGTAAATGTTCCGCATGAGGAAGATGATCAAAAAAATGTAGAACAAAAAATATGGTGGACTGAAGATTATCAGGATAAATCGATTTATGTTGGAACATTTACGGTGTCGAAAACAACTTTTAATGCTCATTTCCCAAATTATTATATTAACACAGCGAATGGTGAATTTTGGACATCAGGTACATCGGATAGGCATATTATATTATCCAAATAACCAAAAAGGGGGTAACCCCTTTTTGTAAATTATATCTATGAGATTTACACTTGCATCAATATTACTATTGTTTTGTTTTCAGTTGAATGCTCAAATTACTGTGTCTGGTCATATTTACGATATTCAAACACAAGAATCATTAATGGCGGCTCATTGTGTCGATTCAATATCCAGAAAATCGGTAATTAGTAATGCCCATGGTTTTTATAGTTTGAAGCTATCTGATCATAATGTTGCGATCGTTGTAAAATACCTTGGTTATGAGCCTTTCTGTTTTACAAAAAGTATAAAAGCCGATACTCTTATTGACTTTTACCTCAATCCTCAAATTAAATTGTTGAACGATATTAATATCGTTGCTGGTATTCCTATACATGAACAAACCTTGTTGGGTAAAAACATTGTAACGATACAAGCCGTTGAGTCCGGTCCGTCCAGCTTTGGTACTCCCGACTTAATGAAGGCAATAACGGCGCTGCCTGGAATTAGTTCGGGGCGTGAAGGGCGATCCTATATTTATGTAAGAGGTGGCGATCGTGGACAAAATCTGATCTTACTCGATGGTGCAAAGTTATACAATACCAATCATGCAGGTGGCTTTATCTCTTTGTTTAATACCGATGCAATAAAACAAGTCGATGTATACAAAGGCGGTTTCCCTGCACGATATGGAGGAAGAGCATCGTCTATTGTTGATATTTATACACGTGATGGGAACAGAAACGAATTTAGTGGTAAGTTTAGTCTTGGCCTACTCACATCTGATATACTTGCCGAAGGGCCTATTGGTAAAAAAGCTTCGTTTTTATTCGCTGGTCGTACATCGTATTACGATTTATTTACCTTGTACAATCGTTGGGAAATGAAACGGTTTACAGATGCCAGTTTATATACATTTCATTTTTATGATATAAATGCAAAGTTGAGTTATCATTTTTCTCCCAGGAATAAAATTTACCTCAATTTTTTTGATGCTGCTGACAGCTATCTTACTAAAAACAGATATTCAGGTATTTCGTCCGATGAGATGAACTATCGCATTTACAATACCAGCCTTACTTTAGGCCAAAATTTAACCATAGGTTCTAAATCTTTCTTAAAAAATACGGCAAGTATTTCACATTACAAAAATGTTCTCAGTTCTAAAGAAAATTGGAAAGGAGATGAAACATCCTATTTGTCATCAACAGAAATAACCGAATACAATTTGAGGTCAATAATTGAATATTATCCGAACTCCGCGCATGCACTAAAAACCGGAATTGAATACAGTTACTATCAGTTTAATCCTGGAAGTAGTATTACTTTCGATAAAAATTCTGATACAAATGCTGTATTAGATACAACTTATGGTTACACTTCATTAAAGCATGCCAATGAGTTTACAATTTTTCTTGAAGACGAAATACAGCTAGGGGATAAATTTTACTTAAATATCGGTTTGCGAGAGGCTGTTTTCAACGGAGGTAATAAAACATATTTTCGGACAGAACCTCGTATATCTGCGCGCATGATGCTTAATACGAATATATCACTAAAAGCAAATTATACACAAATGAACCAGTTTAATCACGTGGTCATTTATAACTATACTTTATTCGACAAGGAAATTTGGCTGACATCCGATGATGACGTGCCACCACAGCATGCACAACAATTTTCAACAGGAATATTTGCAACGATCCCCGATTATAATTTAGAATTTTCGGCTGAGGCATATTATAAAAGAATGAATAATTTATTGGAATATAAAATGCCTGCAGATGGGGGGCTTATATTTAAAGATATAAAAGATGTATTGGTAACAGACGGAACAGGAGAGGCTTATGGGGCCGAATTTCAGGCAAAATACAAAAGAAATGGTTTTTCAGCAGAGCTAGGTTATGTTTTGAGCTTTAATTACAGGCAGTTCGAAGAACTGAATAATGGCAAACGGTATCCGTTTATTTACGATAGAAGACACGAAGTTTCATTCTTAACTTCAACTAAATTGAACAAAAGTTATACATTAAATACAAATTTTGTTTTTTCAACAGGCACTCCTAGTACTATGCCAATTGGGTACGTTGCTGAAAATGGCTATATCTCTGGCTATTATGCCTATTGGGGAAAGAATGGTAGCCGAATGCCCAATTATCATCGCTTAGATATGTCACTGATAAAAAAAGGAAAAACCCGAAAAGGCAGAGAAAAAACGTTCCGTATGGACATTTTTAATGTGTATGCACGAAAAAACCCTGTTATGATTTATTATAAAGAAGAAACAGGAAAAGTATATGGTAAATCGCTATTCTCGATTGTGCCAACAATTAGCTATTCCGTAAAGTTTTAACAGATGAGATTTAACGTTACAAATAAATTTTGCAATCAGATGTTAGGCATATTATTACTTATGCTTTTAGGTTATTCGTGTGAGTTAGAATCAGAAATTAATTTCGATATCGGTAATACAACTTCATACATTGTAATAAATGGAGCAATAAGTAACTCCGATGGAGTAAAAGCAACCATAAATAAAACCGTAGCTGTCAATAATCCCGATTCAGACAATACAATCAGTAAGCCTACGGTTTGGTTGTGTGTTAATAGTAAGGACTATAAAAAGATACAAGCTGTCAGTGAATCTCGATATGAACTATCGGCCGACTCAATTAGTTTCAATAAAACAGATTTATATAGTATAAAAGTTGAGGCTGAAGGTTTCGAAACAGCAACAACTGTACAGCAACAATTGATTGAAAAGGTTGCTATCGATACAGCATACATCACTGCCGATTCAACCCGTTTGTGCTATACTATTTACGATAATCTCACCGAAAGTAATTATTACGCTTTTTCAATTTATTATTATTATAACGATACAATTAGTGCGTATATTGATAATACTTACCCTCTCCCATTTAATGTTTTTAGCGATAGTGATCATGAAAATGGAGGTGTAGTTACACGTTATTATGATCTGCCTTATGCTGATTTTGATTCAATTTGTATTGAATTAAGTACCGTGTCGCTTGATTATTATCAGTATATAAAAAGTTATTTAGATTACGAGCTTACTTATGGCGACTATTATTATGAATCAGTTTATCCGGTTATTTCTACAGTTGAAAATGGATTTGGCTTTTTCACTGCTTTCGAACGTAATAAGTATGTGTATAAGAACAATAAATAAAGGCTACATGAAACGAGCATGATTCTGAAGATAACTACCGATAATGACTATCACATGCGAGTACCATATGTCTCCTTAGTACATTTAAAAAATTAGAAGAATGAAAAAGAAATTAATTCAGCTTATCATTATTATTTCACTTATTGGTTTTAAATATGCCCATGCGCAGATTAAGTATACATTGGAATTGATCGGTGGAATTAGCAATAAACATGGAATAAA